>JBHICL010000042.1:0-13350 GCA_046759605.1 Alphaproteobacteria bacterium
CGGGGCTATTGGGACCGGCTGACCTGGTTCCGCCAGCTTGGGATCGAGGCCTGATCGTGGGCACCGCTGTCTCTCCAGGGCCGAGTTTGGATCAGCACGGGAGCCCAATCGCTTGCTGGAAATTGGTCGTGCGCATGGGTATATGGCCGCAATGAACCTCGTACTAAGAAGCGAACGTCTGCTGCTTCGACCTTTGGCAGAAACTGACTTGGATGTGTTCATTGAAATTCTCTCCGACCCAGCGGTGATGAAGTACGTTGGCGGTAAAACGTACACAATAGATCAGGTGGTCCAAGAACTACCGACCGCTACAAGGCGCTGCGCTGGAGGTTGTATTGGAATTTGGTGCGTGATTGATCAGTCGACAAAGGAAAAGCTCGGATATGCGTTACTCCTGCCGTTGCCCATAGAAGAGAAGGATACGAACTGGGACTTGGTGGTTGGAGATGAGTTGCCCGACTGTGAAGTGGAAATTGGCTACCTTCTCAAGAAATCGGCTTGGGGCAAAGGCTACGCAACAGAAGCCTGCAAACGGTTGTTGAAATTCGCATTCGAAGAAACGCGATTGAAGGAAGTTGTTGCAGTCACAAACCCTAAAAACATGGCCTCACAGAATGTGCTAAGGAAGAGTGGCCTTATCGAGGAGGGAATGCGCCGGGCCTATGCATCACAATGTCCGGGCTTTCGAATTACCCGCCAGCAGTGGTCACAAAGGAACCAAAACGCTTCCTAACCGCACCCTGGGACTGCTCCCACGCCTCCTTAGCTAGAGTTCGATAATATAGCCGTCGGGGTCCGCCACGTAGGCGAAAGGCTCTCCAGGCTTGTGCTCGCCGCGCTCGATCAGCCGTCCACCCGCCGCCTCCACCTCGCGGATGGCGGTGTCGAGGTCGCTCTTATCGATCAGTCGGAAGCCAATATGGTCCACGCCACCTCGGCCAATGTGTGTCGCGTTTGGCCGGGCATTCAACGTGATCGTGTCCTTGGCTCCAGGTGTCCTCAAGAACACAATACTTTCACCATCCCTAAACCGCTCCTTCATCCCGAACACCGTTGAATAGAAATGAAGCGAGCGGTTCAGGTCAGAAACGATCAGGTGTACGTGAGTGAGACCTTCGGTGCGGATCACCGGCACGAATCCATGCTGTCAGTTCCTGTCATTCTCAAGCCTATCACCGTCGCCAGTGGCGCCGCCACAAAAGCGGACCCAACCCAGAGCCCGCTTTCCTGAGTGAGATCCGGTCGAGGGTCCACACCGGGAATGAATTTTCACCCGGCGCTGCCAAAGCGACTCTCCACGACTGGCTCCGGGAGCGGCTGTCGGAGGCGTCTCGCCGGACCCGGACCGGGAAAATGGCCCACGGCCCCGAGACGCACATCGGCGGCCTCTACAGCCTGCCCGCGCGGGGAAGTGAGTCTTTACAGGCACTTCCGAATCGTTTCTCGAGCGCCCGCAAGGAGGTGAGTCTCTTCAAGCACTTCCGAGCCAGTTGCCGCAGCGAAGTGAGTCTTTACAGACACTTTCAGGCCGGTTTTCGAGGCGGGCAGGGAAGTGAGTCTTTACGGGCACTTCCAGCCCGGTTCTCGATGCCGGCAGGGAAGCGAGTCTTTACAGGCACTTCCGGACCGGTTTTCGAGGCCGGCAGGGAAGTGAGTCTTTACAGGCACTTCCGGGTCATTCGATCGTTCGATTGGCATGCAAATACCATCCGCGCCCACCACAAACCCCCGCTCAGAGGCTATGTTAAACGCATGAAATCCCGGCGCTCCAGCTAACTCATTGATTTGCAAGGGCGCTGATCGCCGGTTCCGTCATGCGGTAGGGCAGCCACTCCTCGAGATGGCTGATGCCGATCCGGTGACAGAAATCGCGCGCCGGGTTCCAGTCGAGGACGCACAGGTCGATGCGGGGGCAGCCCCGGTCGCGGGCCGCGCGGGCAATCGCGGCCAGAAGCTTTCGGCCCGCGCCCAGCCGGCGCGCGTGCTCCTCGACGAACAGATCCTCGACGAACAATCCGGCGCGTCCTTCCCAGGTCGAATAGTTGTGGAAGTAAAGGGCGAAGCCGACCGCCACCCCGTCCAGCTCGGCGAGCAGCGTCTCGAAGCGCCGCGGCTCTCCGAAGCCGTCGCGAAGGACATCGGCGACCGTGATCTTCACGGTGTCGGGCGGCGCATTCTCGAAGCGCGCGAGCGCGTGCACGAGCCGCACGATTGTCGCCGCGTCCTCCGTCGTCGCCTCGCGCACCGTAACCGCGGGGTTCCTGGGCATTGCTGTGCCTCGCCTATCGCCATCATCGAAACTGCCCGAGCCGCGAGGCGGGATGCTACGGGAGCGGCTACGTTGAGCCAAGCCCGCACGAGAACCGCCGGGTTATTCGCCGATCGCCACCCAGCCTCGTTCGACGCGAGATCGGGCGATGGCGTCCACGACCCGCTGCACCTGCCACGCCTCGTGGAAGTCCGGCCACGGCGCCGGCTCGCCCACCAGTCCGCGGATGAGGTCGCGCACCTCGATGGTCTTCAGGTCGTTGAAGCCGAGCTGGTGTCCCGGGGCGGGCGTAAAGCTGGCGTAGCCGCGGTGGGCGGGTCCGGTGAGGATCCTGACAAAACCCTCGCGTCCGGCCGGGGCGTCGGTCCTGTACAGCTCCAGCTCGTTCAAGCGCTCGAAATCGGCGCGGATCGCCCCCTTCGTGCCGGTAACCTCGAAGGCATGCTGCATCTTCCGGCCGGTGGCGACCCAGCTCGCCTCCATGGTTCCCGCGACCCCATTGGCGAAACGCACGAGAGCGCGCACCTGGTCGGCGACGGATATGGCGCGTCTCTCCTCGGCGCCGGGCGCCACGGGCCGCTCCCGCACCACGGTATCGCCGTCGGCGCAGACGGCTTCGAGGTCGCCGATGAGATACCGCGCCGTGGCGATGACGTGGCTTGCCAGATCGGCGGTCACCCCGTCTCCGCCGGCCGGATCGAAGCGCCAGGTGTAGGGCCCCTCGGGGTCGGTCATGTAGTCCTCGAAATGCGTGCCGCGAAAAGCGAAGACCTCGCCGATCTCGCCGCTTTCGACGATCTCCCGGGCCAGCGCCGTGATGGGGTTCTTGAGGTAGTTGAACCCCACCATCGTCCTGATACCCGCGGCCGCGGCGGCCGCCACCATCTCCCCGGCCTCGTTCGCCGTGGGCGCGAGCGGCTTTTCGCAATAGACGGGCTTCGCCGCCGCGATCGCCGCCAGCGCCATCTCCCTGTGGAACACGTTCGGCGCCGCGATGTCGACGAGGTCGATTTCCCGGTCCTCGACCAGCGCGCGCCAGTCACCGCATGAACGATTGAAGCCGAGAGACACGGCGGCACGGTGCGCCGTCGCCTCGTCCACATCGGCCAGCAGCTCCATGACCGGCTCGGCCGGCAGATCGAACACGCCCGCGACGGCGCGAAAGGCCTGGGCGTGCGCCCGGCCCATGAATCCGCTACCGATCAGGCCGACGCGAATTGCCGGTCTGGCCAAGTCCTGCCTCTATGCCTGGCCCTTCGTCTCGTGGAGCGCCGCCTGGGCCGCCGTTCCTGGCTCGAGCTGGGAGTCGCTCCCCGCCTCGGCGGCTTCATCCGCACGCTGGAACTCCTCCAAGTCGGCGGTGAGCTGATCCAGCTCCTTGCCGCCGGCCATCATGCCCAGCACCTCCTCGCGGCTGATGTCCTTCTTGTCGAAGGTGCCGAGATTTTGGCCGCGGTTGAGCATGGTGAACCGGTCCGCGACGGGGTAGGCGTGGTGCACGTTGTGCGTGATGAAGATCACGCCGAGATTCCGCGCCTTCGCCTGCGCGATATAGCGCAGCACGACGCCTGCCTGCTTGACGCCCAGGGCCGAGGTCGGCTCGTCGAGGATCAGCACCTTGGCGCCGAAGTACACCGCCCGAGCGATGGCGAGGCATTGCCGCTCGCCGCCGGACAGCGTCCCCACGGCCTGGCTCGGGTCGCGCACGTCGATGCCGATCTTGGACATCTCCTCCTTCGCGGTATCGTCGGCTTGGTTCACGAGGAAACGTTGCAGAAGGCCCCGTCCCTTGGACGGTTCACGCCCCATGAAGAAGTTCCGCGTGACGCTCATCAGCGGCACCATCGCCAGGTCCTGGTAGACGGTCGCGATGCCACGATCCAGGGCATCGCGGGGGGAGTCGAACTCCACCTCCTCGCCGTCGAGGAAGATCCGGCCCTCGTCCTGCCTATGGACTCCGGAAAGCGTCTTGATCAGGGTCGACTTGCCGGCCCCGTTGTCGCCCAGGAGGCACATGACCTCGCCCGGGTAGCAGATCATCGAGATGTCCTTGAGCGCGATAACCGAGCCGAAAAACTTGCTGATCGACTGAACGTCGATGAGCGCCGGGGCTGAGCTCGACATCACCGGGCCTCCGTGACTTTCTTGCGGATGTAATTGTTGAACAGGACGGCGATCAACATCATCACGCCCACGAACACCTTGAACCAGTCCGTGTTCACGCCCGTAAAGAATATCCCCATTTGCACGGTACCGAAGATCAGCGCGCCGAACGCCGCGCCGATCGCCGATCCATAGCCGCCTGTCAGCAGCGTGCCGCCGATGACCACGGCGATGATGGCCTCGAACTCCTTCAACAGACCGCGGTTGGTGTCCGCCGATCCGGCGTCCAGCACCTGGATCGTGGCGAACAGCGTGGCGGCGCACGCGGTGCCGATGAAAAGCAGTGTCTTCACGCGATCGACCGGGACGCCGACGTTGCGCGCCGCGACCTTGTCACCGCCGGAGGCAAAGACCCAGTTGCCGAATGGCGTGCGCAATAGCGACCACGTAGCAAGCGCCGTCAACCCGATCCACCAGAAAATCGATACCGGAATGCCGTTGAGGGCGGGGTTGTCGGCGAACAGAAAGCCGAACACATCGGAGTTGAAGATCGGCACCAGCCAGTCACCTTCCGTCAGCTGCTTGAGGCCCGAGACCTGGGTGCGGCCGGTAATGGCGCGGGTGAGGCCGATCGTGAGCCCGCGCAGGATGAACAGGCCGCCCAGCGTCACGATGAACGAAGGGAGCCCCGTTCGGACCACGATCAAGCCGTTGACGTAGCCGACGACGATGGCGAGGGCGAAGGCGAAGATGATCGCGGTCCAGATCGGCCATCCCCAAATGGCCGCTGGTATGGCGATCGCCACCCCGGCGAAGCCGATCATCGAACCCACGGAGAGGTCGAACTCACCCGCAATCATCAAGGTGGAGGCAAAGACGGCGAGGATGCCCAGCTGGGCCGAAACCTCGAGGAAGGTGATTATGCCCTTCGCACTCCACATCCCGCTACCGGCGGCGACGACTCCGAAGAACACGAAAACCAGGATCGTGCCGCCAACCGCGCCCAATTCCGGACGGTTCAGGAGCTTGCGCCAGATGGAAACCTTTCGGAGTCGCTCGTCCGCGGCCACGTCCGGCGCCGCGGCTTGCGTGGCATCGGTCATCGTGTCATCCCCCCTCGAAAACCGCTGGCCGCACACAGACCATACTGGCTCGCGGCCCGCGCCGGGGTGTGTGATGGAGTCGCTTTCGCGACCCCATCACACCGTTGTCAGCCCTACCGGAACCCCTTGGCGCTCAAGTCGATGACCTGTGCCGCGTTCTCAGGCGTCACGAAGCCCGGTCCGGTCAGCACGTCCGCGCCCGGCATGACGCCGAACTTGCTGAACTGCGTCAGCAGAACGATCGGCAGATAGCCTTGCAGATACTGCTGCTGATCGATGGCAAAAGACATCTTGCCGTCGCGCAGGGCCTCCAGCACGGACGGCGACAGGTCGAACGTGCCGAACTCGACCTGGCCCAGCCTGCCGGCCTCCTCCAGCGCCTGCAGGGTCGGGTCGGCGCCGGTCGGCCCGAGTGTCAGCACGCCATCAACATCGGGGTTCCTGTTGAGTGCTGCGGTGACCGCGTTGCGGGTCTCCGTCGGGTCGCCGAGGTTCACAGCCAGCACATCGACCTCGCCCCCGAGCCCGTCGGTGAACCCCTCGCACCTGAGATCGAGCGCGACGTTGCCGACCTCCTGGTTCACGCAGATGGCCTTGGTGACCCCCGCGGCCTTCATGCGCTCGCCGCCGCCGAGACCGGCTTCGTACTCGGTCTGGCCCACATGCACCTGGACGCCCAACGACTTGCGCACGTCGCTGCCGGAGTTCATCGAGATGACGGGAATACCGGCTGCGATGGCGGAGCGGATCGAATCGCCGAGGGCATCGGCGTCCGGGATCGAGACCACCAGGCCGTCGGGTTGTGACGCAACGGCGGCGTCGATGAGCTGCGCCATCCGCGGCATGTCGAACGTATCCGGTGCGCGATACTCGACGTTTACGCCCATGTCTTCAGCCGCGGCATCGACCCCGTTCTTGACCACAGACCAGAAGGGGTCGGACGCCTGACCGTGGCTGACGACGACAATCCTTATGTCCTGGGCCGCCGCGGACCCCATGGCCATCCCGGCGGCCAGGGCGGTCGCCGCGAACAACTTTCCGAACGATTTCATGCTAATGACCTCCCCATCGTTTGTTGTTGGAATATTTGTTCTCGGCTACACTATCGCGAACTTATCGTTGCATCAACAATAGACACGAAGCACGGAAAAGAGCGGTCTTCCGCGCCGCCGAGCGCCGCGCGATCGTGCCCGACGATCCCGAAAGACAACGCCTCCGCGCGGCCACGAACAGGAGGAACCAGGAGTGACCCGGCATCTCAAACAGCACCGTGACGGTTTCCCGAACGGCTACACTGCGATCACGAAACTCGATGAGGTGGACGACAACACCGGCATCGCCTTCGGTGTGCTGAGGCTCGCCCATGAGGAGGTCCACGAGGCGACGCCGGAGCACGAAACGGCATGGCTGCTCATGGACGGGAAGGTTGAGGTGGAGGTCGCCGGGAAGCGTGTCACGTTCGAGCGCCAATCGCTCTTCGACGAGAGCGCGACCTGCGTGCACGTCTCGGCCGGCGAGCCGATCAGGTTCGTGGCCCACGCCGACGCCGAGTTCACGGTCTACGCCACCGCCAACACCAAGTCTTTCGAAGCACGGATCTACCTTCCCGCCGACGTGCCCAACGAGCACCGCGGCAAGGGCCAGGTCGGCAACGCCTGCTACCGGTTCGTGCGCACCATCTTCGACCGCAGCAACGCCGACGGCAACGCCGAGCTGGTGCTGGGAGAGGTCGTCACCATGCCGGGCCGGTGGTCGAGCTATCCACCGCACCACCACCCGCAGCCGGAGATCTATCACTACCGCTTCACCAAGCCTCAGGGTTATGGCCACGCCGAGCTGGGCGAGCAGGTCTACAAGGTGCGCCAGTACGACACGGTCAAGATCTTTGACGGCAACGACCACGCCCAGTGCGCCGCGCCCGGCTATGGCATGTATTACAGCTGGGTGATCCGGCACCTGCCGGACAACCCCTACACGGTGCCCGAATTCACCGAGGAGCACCGCTGGACCATGGACCGGGAGGCGGAGATCTGGGAGCCGGAGGGCGTCGGCTCCGCATGAGCGAGCGCGTTTTCGACGTCATCTGCATGGGGCGTGCCGGCGTCGATCTCTACGGTGAGCAGGTCGGCAGCCGCCTCGAGGACATGGCGAGCTTCGCGAAATATCTGGGGGGCAGTCCCGCGAACACGGCCGTGGGCGCCGCCCGGCTCGGTCTCAAGGCGGCGATGCTGACCCGCATCGGCGACGAGCATATGGGCCGCTTCATCAGCGAGACGCTGGTCGCCGAAGGCGTCGATACGAGCCACGTGCGCACCGACCCCGAACGCCTTACGGGGCTCGTGATCCTGGGCATTCGCGACAGGGAGACGTTTCCACTCATCTTCTACCGCGAGAACTGCGCCGATATGGCGATCTCGCCGGACGACGTGGACGCGGATTTCATCGCATCGGCGAAGGCGCTCCTGGTCAGCGGCACGCATTTCTCCACGGCCCAAGTAGACGAGGCCACGCGCACGGCCATGGGGTTTGCGCGCGACGCCCGGGCGAGAGTGGTGCTGGACATCGACTATCGGCCCGTTCTGTGGGGCCTTGCCGGCCATGGCGCGGGCGCGGAACGCTTCGTCGGCAGCGCCGGCGTGACCCGGCACCTCCAGTCCATCGTGCCGGACTGCGACCTCATCGTGGGCACGGAGGAGGAGATTCACATCGCCGGGGGCGACGCCGATACTCTCGCCGCCCTGAGACGCCTGCGCGAGATCACGCGGGCGGTGCTGGTGGTGAAACGCGGCCCCATGGGGTGCGTGGTCTTTCCCGAGGCCATTCCCGACAGCATCGAGGACGGGATCGAGGGGCCGGGCTTTCCCGTCGAGGTCTTCAACGTCCTCGGCGCGGGAGATGCCTTCATGGCCGGTTTCCTGCGCGGCTGGCTGCGGGACGAGCCCTACGAGGTGTGCTCCCGGTACGCCAACGCGTGCGGCGCGTTCGCTGTTTCGCGCCACGGCTGCTCGCCCTCCTACCCGAGCTGGGACGAACTCACCGATTTCCTCGCGAAAGGCAGTCCGCATTTTCGCCTGCGAGAGGACCACAGGATCGAGCAGTTGCACTGGTCGACCACGCGCCTGCCGCCGCGGCCACAGATCTGCGCCTTCGCCTTCGACCACCGCAGCCAGTTCGAGGCCATTGCCGGTCGGCACGGGCGCGACGGCGAGGACATCGCCCGGTTCAAGACGCTGGCTTGGTCGGCGGCCGAGCGCGGGGCCGGCGAGCGGTCCGGCGTCGGCATCCTTTGCGACGACCGCTACGGTCGGGACGTGCTCGACCAGGCCACCGGCAGCGGCTTCTGGATCGGCCGGCCCATCGAGCGGCCAGGCTCGCGGCCGCTCGCCTTCGAGGGTGGCCCGGCGGTGGCCATCACGCTGCGCGAATGGCCTCTCGAGCATTGCGTCAAGTGCCTCGTTCACTATCACCCCGACGATGACAGGACCCTGCGCGACGAGCAGGAGACGCGGCTCCTGGCGTTGTTCGAGGCGGCGCGGCAGACAAGGCACGAGCTGCTTCTCGAGGTGATTCCCCCGAAGGGAAGCGAGGTCGACACCGGCACCGTGGTGCGCGCCCTGGACCGTCTCTACGAGATCGGCATCCATCCCGACTGGTGGAAGCTGCACCCACCGTCCAGCGCCGAGACCTGGAGCGAGGTCTCCAAGGTCATAGACCGGCGCGATCCTCGGTGCCGCGGCATTCTGCTGCTGGGTCTGGATGCGCCCGAGGAAGAGCTCGCGCGCGGCTTCCATGCCGCCTCCGCGCACCCGCTCTGCAAGGGCTTCGCCGTCGGCCGCACGATCTTCGGCGCGGCGGCGAGATCCTGGTTCGCCGGTGAGATCGACGACGATGCCGCCATTGCCGCCATGGCCGCGAGCTACGGCCGGCTCATTGCGGCGTGGCAGGGAGAACGCGACGCGGCGCGATAGTGTCGGCTCCTCGTCGCCTACGGCTCCAGGACCTGTGGGTTCACCACCAGCTCGGGATCGAGCCGTCCGTCGATGCCGGCGAGAGCGTTCTCCGCCGAGGCGACGGCCATGCGCATGGCGCTTTCCAGAGTGAGCCCGGCGGAATGCGGACTGAGAACCAGGTTTTCCAGACTGAGGAGGGGGTTGATCGAGTTCGGCGGCTCGCGCTCGAAGGCGTCGATCCCGGCGCCGGCGAGGCGCCCCTCCCGCAAGGCCGCCACCAGCGCCACCTCGTCGATGATGCCGCCGCGCGCGGTATTGATGACGAACGCGCTGGGCCGGATGCTCGAAAGCTCGTCGGCGCCAATGGCCCCTTCGGTCTCCGCGGTACGCGGGAGGTGGACGCTGAGCACGTCGACGCCGCCGAGCTCCGCTCGCCAGTCCTCGACCTTGCCGACCTCGGCTGCGGCCATGGTCTCCGCCGCGACGTAGGGGTCGTAGGCGAGCACGTTCATGGCGAACGCGCGCGCACGCCGGGCCACTTCCCGCCCAATGCGACCGAAGCCCAGGATCAACAATGTCTTGTCCGCGAGCTCCGTGGCCGCAAACGTGTTACGGAGCTGCCAATCGCCGCGACGGACGGCGCGATCGTAGCTCCGGCCGCGTTTTGCCAGCTCGAGCATCATGAACAGCGCATGCTCGGCAACCGAGATGGCGTTCACCTGTCCGACGATCGCCAGGGGTATGCGCCGGGCATTGAGGGCTTCGAGCGGAATGTTGTCGTAGCCGACACCATGGCGACAGACGACGCGCAGGCGCTTCGCGGCGGCGACCGCGTCGGGAGACAGACGCGCCGTCCGGATCACGAGCGCCTCCGCATGGCGCAGCCGCTCGTCCACCTCGGACCCGTCCGGGGCGTCCAACATCTCGAACGTGACGTCCCGGCGCGCCCGCAGCAACGCCAGGCCCGCCTCGTGTATCCGACCGGCGACGAGGACGTGGGGCATCGCTCGCTAGTACGCCTGGCCTGCCGGTGTGGACGCTTCACGCCGGCCGGCCCGCATCGCCCCCACCATCTCGCCCGCCTTTGCCGCGAGAAGGCGGGCGTCCGACATGATGGTCACGAAGCGGAATCCAAGATCGATCATGCGCTGGGCGTATGCGGGGGTGCCGTTGTGAATACCGGCGACGACGCCGTGACGCCGGGCGGCGGCGGCGATGTGCTCGATGGCTTCGACGACGGGCTTCTCCTCCTGATCGAACTTCGGCGTGCACCCCAGCGCCAGCGACAGATCGGCCGGGCCGATGTAGATCGCGTCCAGACCCTCCACGGAGAGAATGTCGTCGAGATTGTCCAACGCATCCCGGGTTTCGATCATGGCGAAGGGGATGACGGTGTCGTTCGCGTGCTTCGCATAGTCGGCGCCGGCATAAATCAACGCTCGGGTCGGCCCGAAGCTTCGGTTGCCCAACGGCGGGTAGCGGCAGGCGCTTACCAGCTTCTCGGCGTCCGCGCGCGTATTGATCATGGGGCAGACAACGCCGTAGGCGCCGGCATCGAGGCTTTTCATGATGATCCCGGGATCGAGCCAGGGAACGCGGACCAGCGGCATCGTCTCCGTCGTCGAGATTGCCGCCAGCATGGTCACCGCCGTCTGGTAGTCGACGATCCCATGCTGCATGTCGACGGTCAGCGAGTCCCAACCCTGGTTCGCCATGAGCTCCGCCGAGAAGGCGCTGGGAATGGCCAGCCAGCCATTCAGCGCGGCGCCTCCCTCCGCCCAGATGCGCCGGATGCCGTTTTCACGCATGAACGCCCCTCCCTTGGGATGATCCGCCGCGCCGCTTGCGCGGGTCCTTTGGACTGTTCATTACAGCTGGCCCACGTATAGAATGAACATTCTAGCCGACGCGCCTCGGCAAAGCGAGCGACGCTTGTTGGGAGTTCTGAGACGCGAACTCGCGGTATCGGCCTTGACGACAAGGAGAGGAAGAAACGCTGATGCCGGCTCCGCTCACTTATGAACAACTGATCAACGCCATCGCCGACCGACATCCGGCGATGAGCAGGCGGTTTCAGCAGATCGCCAGGTTCATCGTGCAGAATCCCAATGACGTGGCGCTCGAGTCCGTCAAATCGATCGCCGGGGGCGCGGGAGTCCAACCCTCGAGCCTGGTGCGTTTCGCCCAATCCTTCGAGTACGCGGGGTTCAGCGAGATGCAGCGTGTCTTCCAGGCGCGACTGCTGACGGCGGCCCCGGGGTTCAACGAGCGCATAAATGCGCTCAAGGCGGAGCTTGGTGCGAAGGCGGACAGCGCCAACCTGGCTCTTCTCCGGGACCTGGTGATCACGGACACTGCGGCGCTTCAGCACCTGCTGGACAACATCGACGAGGAGACCCTGAACGCCGCCGTAAGCCTGCTCACCCAGGCGCGGACGATCCACGTGTTGGGTCAGCTCCGCTCCTATCCGATCGCGAGCTATTTCCGTTATGTACTGGCGCACCTGCGATGCGATGTGCGGCTCCTCGACGGCGCCGGAGGACTGGCGGCGGAGGAGGCGCGGATGATCGAGGAGAACGGCGTCCTCCTGGCCATAAGCTTCCGCCACTATGCCCGCGAGGTCGTTGATATCGTCGAGGCAACACACGAGCGCGGCGTCCCCATCGTCGCCATCACGGACAGCCAGCTCAGCCCGCTGGCGAAACGTGCCGATGTCTACTTCGAGGTCCCCGCGGGAGAGTACAACTTCGCCTGTTCGTTGGCGGCGCCCATGTGCCTCGCCCAGGCCCTGGTGATCGGGATGGGACACAGGCTCGATGGTGAGAGCAAGACGGCGCCGGGCCGGCGCGGCTCCGGGAAGCGCGGTTCCGGAAAGCGCGATTAATACGAGACCTGAACCGTTCGCCCTGTGCGCAGGGACTCGTTGGCGGCGTCGGCGAGGATGAGGGCCCGCCGGCCGTCCTCGAACGTGACCGAGGGCTCGCGGCCGCTCGTCACCGCGTCGATGAAATCGCTCAGCTCCGCCACATAGGCCTCGGGGTAACGGTCGATGAAGAAGTGCGTCAACGGCTCGCGCGCGGCCGTCGCCGTTTCCGTGTAGCGCTCCAGGTTGGTCGGACGGCGATTGTCGGAGCGCAGCATTCCCTTGCTGCCGAACACCTCGAGGCGTTGATCGTAGCCGTAGACGGCGCGCCGCGAGCAGTTGATGTGGCACTGGATCCCCGACGCGGTCCGCATCATCACCATCGCCGTGTCCACGTCCTCGATCGACTTGAGCTCCGACTCCACGAGGACGCTGCCGATGGCGGACAGTTCGACCGGGTCCTCGCCCATGACGTAGCGCGCCATGTCGAAGTCGTGGATCATCATGTCCCGATAGAGCCCACCGGAAACCTTCAGATACGCCATCGGCGCGAGATCCGGATCGCGGCTGCTTATGATGACCTGATGGATGTCGCCGATCTCGCCGCCAGCGGCGGCATCGCGGACGGCCTTGTGGGTCGGATCGTAACGGCGGTTGAAACCGATCTGCACCGGCACGCCGAAGCCGGCGATCTCCTGTTGGCAGTTGTCGACGCGATCGATGTCGAGATCGATGGGCTTCTCGCATAATACCGCTTTGCCAGCCCTGGCCGCCGCGGCGATCAGGTCGACGTGGGTGTCCGTCGAAGAGGCGATCAGCACGGCGTCGATGTCGTTGGACAGCGCCTCCTCCACGTCGCCCGCCATTTTGGCCCCGTGCTTCTCGGCCACCTCGCGAGCGGCCGGCTCGTATACATCGAAGACGCAGCCCAGCTCGGCGTTCGGAAGAGCGGCGAGGTTGTCGGCATGCATCCGCCCAATCCGCCCCGCCCCGAGAAGCGCGAATCGCAGCATCTCCTGCCTCCCGTAGGTATCACCGTCCCCGGCGGGAACACCGTCGGCC
>JBHICL010000043.1:0-13253 GCA_046759605.1 Alphaproteobacteria bacterium
GCGCACTCCAAGCTCGTCCAGCATGTCCCGGGGCAGGTACTGGCGCTTGGCCCGCGCGTGGAAGGCCACGGCGCGCAGGAGACCCGTGAGCGACCAGGCGACGCCGACGCGGCGCGCGGCTTCATGGGCCGGTCCCTGGCGGTGTCCCAGAACCTGCTGAACCAGCTGCAACAGCACGCCCGACGTGCCTTCGGCATAGCGCTCCAGGGTCTCGAGGTCCACCGGCGGCGCATCGTCGAGGTCCTGCTCCCGTGCATCGATGAGCCGGCGAAACAGCTCGAGCGACAGATCGGCCGCGGCGACGGCCCCGGTCAGTGCCTCGACGACGGGATGGGCGCGCGTCTCGCCCTTGTAGATGCCTTCGAGCGCTTCCCTCCACCACTGCAAACGAATCTGGCCGAGCATGGTCTCGCTGACCATTTCCCTCGTCTTGGCGACCTCGAGGTTGAAAGCGTAGAGCGCGAACACCGCTTCTCGTCGGGCCGACGGCACGAAAAGCGCCGAAAGGTAGCGGTCGTGATCGAAGCGCCGGACCTGGTCGGCGCAATAGGACAGGTTGCGAATGACCGCCATGCCGATGTGCCGGATCACGTTACACGAGGGAAATGTGCATGGGATCCGGCGCGGCGAACGGGAGGAGTTGCACCATGCTCGCGTGACTGCTTTTCTGATATAGTCCGAGTCGAATCAGCCTTATTTGGAAAAATGCGGGGGCAACGATGAAAAATCCACTCCAATCCCTGTCGGCGACGATTGTCCTCGGCATCATCCTGACCATCATCATGCTGTTGCTGGTCACGGCCATAGGGAACGGGGGAGTTTGACGATGACTTTCGGTATCGACTTCTGGGTTTTCTTCGTGCGGTGGCTGCACGTGCTCAGCGGGGTGATGTGGATCGGCCTGCTCTGGTACTTCAACTTCGTGCAGATACCATCGATGCCGAAGATCCCGGACGAGCAGAAGCCAGCCGTCAGCAAAGTCATTGCGCCGTCGGCGCTGTTCTGGTTCCGCTGGGCGGCGCTCTCGACCGTGCTCTGGGGCCTGCTTCTGGCAGCGATGAGCGGATACTTCTGGCAGGCGCTGGCGATCGGCCTGGCGGACAGCGTTGCCAAGCACTCGCTCATTGGCTTCGGCATGTGGTTGGGGCTCATCATGGCCGCCAATGTGTGGTTCATAATCTGGCCGAATCAGCAGAAGGCACTGGGCATGGTCGAAGCCTCGGCCGAGGAGAAGGCCAAGGCGGCGCGCACGGCCATGCTGGCTTCGCGAACGAACACGATGCTTTCCATCCCCATGCTGTTCGCGATGGTGGCCGCGCAGAACGACGCGTTCCTGATCTGAGCGAACCCTCGCGGTAGTCGAACGGGGCACGGTCGGCCCGTGCCCCGTTGTTTCCCGCACCTTCAATCGACCGCGATCAAAGCGGCGGCGACGCGTCGCCCCTCCACCGCGAGGACGTTGTACGTGCGGCAGGCGGCGCCGGTGGTCATCGCCTCCACCGAGATGGCCGCATCGCGAAATGCGTTCGAAAGCGGCTCGGGAGCCAGCTCGCCCCGCGACCCGCAGCCGAGAAGCAGAATGTCCACGTCATCGGCGACCGACATGACCGGCTCCAGGCTCGCCACGTCCACTTCGTCGAAGCGACTCACGGGCCACACGATGGTTTCGTCCGGCAGCACGATGACGGAGCCGGTGTAGACCGACCCGGAGATGCGGAACCGGCCGTCGCCATAGGCTTCCACGACCTGACGTTCGGAGGGGGATGGATCGGAGGTTGAGGCCATGGGCCCCGCGGGGCGCTCAGGCGCCCTGACCCTCCGCGGCCTCCTCCTCGCCACCGCTGGTGGTGATGCCCCGGAGGTGCAGGAAGAGCAGCGCCGGAACGGCGATGAAGATGGAAGAGTAGGTGCCGATCACGACGCCCCAGATCATGGCCAGGGCGAAGTCGCGAATGATCGGCCCGCCCAGGATCACCAGCGCAAGCAGCGCGAGCAGAGTGGTTACGCTGGTCATGACGGTCCGGGACAGGGTGCCGTTCACGGCCAGGTTCAGGAGCTCCGGCAATTCCAGCTTCTTGAACTTGCGCATGGCCTCGCGCACCCGGTCATAGATCACCACCGTGTCGTTGATGGAATAGCCCGCTATGGTCAGGATCGCGGCCACGGTCGCCAGGTTGAACTCGAGCTGCGTCAGCGCGAAAAGTCCGATGGTGGTGACGACGTCGTGTACCAGGGCAACGATGGCGCCGACGCCGAACTGCCACTCGAAGCGGAACCAGATGTAGAGAAGGATGGCGCCCAGGGCGAGGGCCACCGCTATCGTCGCCTTGCGGATCAGCTCGGCGCCGACGGTGGGGCCAACGAACTCGGTCCGGCGATACTCCATGACCGCCTCGCCCAAGGCCTCCTTGACGACCTGTATCGCCGCGAGCTGGGCCTTCTCGTCGCCTTTCTGCTGCTGCACCCTGATCAGGAAGTTGTTCGGCGCCCCGAACTCCTGGAGCTGAACCTCCCCGAGGTCCAGACCGCCGAGCGTGCCGCGCAGGTCCTGCAGCTCCACCGGTCCGCCCGTCTCGATCTCGATCAGGATTCCGCCGCGGAAGTCGATGCCGAAGTTGAGGCCCTGTATGGCGAAGAAAACGACCGAGACGGCGACCAGGATGCCGGAGAAGATGAAGGCCAGCCTGCGGCGGCCGACAAAGTCGATGCGCGTATCGGCGGGTATGAATGTGATCGGACGCACGTTCGCCACCTCAGATCGGCACGACCTGCGGCCGGCGTTGCCGCAGCCACACGACGACCATGAGCCGGGTCACCATGATCGCCGTGAACATGGAGCTCACAATGCCGATCGACAGCGTCACGGCGAACCCCCGGACCGGCCCGGACCCGAATGACAGCAGAATGACCGCGGCGATCAGCGTGGTCAGGTTCGAGTCTATGATGGTCGTGAGCGCCCGGCGATAGCCGGCGTCTATCGCGGATATGGGAGTTCGCCCGGACCGCAGCTCCTCGCGGATGCGCTCGAAGATGAGCACGTTCGCGTCCACCGCCATGCCGATGGTCAGCACGATACCGGCGATGCCCGGAAGCGTGAGCGTCGCCTGCAGAACCGACAGGACGCCGAAGATCATGGCGATGTTCAGCAACAGAGCCACATCCGCCATGATGCCGAACAGGCCGTAAGCCACGACCATGAACACCAACACGAGGATCAGCCCGACGATGCTTGCGATCTTCCCGGCGGCGATGGAGTCGGCGCCGAGGCCCGGACCGACGGTGCGTTCCTCGAGGATGGTCAGCGGCGCCGGCAGCGCGCCCGCACGCAGGAGCAGAGAGAGGTCCTGCACTTCCTGAATCGTGAACCGGCCGGTGATGATGCCGCTGCCCCCAAGGATCGCGGTGCGGATGACGGGTGCGCTCACGACCTCGTTGTCGAGCACGATGGCCAGCTGCTCGCCCACGTTCTGCGAGGTGGCCTCCCCGAAGCGGCGGCCACCGGCGGCGTCGAAGGTGAACGAGACAACCGGCTGGCCGTCCTGCACCTGCGGCTGCGCGTTGGTCAGGCGGTCGCCGCCAACGACGACCTCGCGGCGCACCGCGTAGTTGCGCCCGGTCTCCTGCTCGGGCAGGACGATGGAGCCGGCGGGTACGCGCCCGGCTGCGGCATCGGCGGGAGACACCGAGGAGTCCACCAGATGGAAGGTGAGCCTCGCCGTCTTGCCGAGCAGCCGCTTGATGCGCTCCGGATCGCGCAGGCCGGGGAGCTGAACGAGGATCCGGTCGCGTCCCTGGCGCTGGATCGTGGGCTCCGCCGTGCCCGTCTCGTCCACTCTGCGGCGGACGATCTCGATGGATTGCTCGAGCGCGCTCAAGCGCCGATCTTCCCGCGCCTCTTCGGTCAGCTCGAGCCTGAACGTTCCGTCGTCCCTGACGGTGAGGCTGAGACCAGGGTTCACCTCGCGCACGAGCGCACGCGCGCGTTCGATGTCCGCGATGTCGCGCAATGTGAAGCCGACGGCCCCGGCGGCAACCCCGAGGCCCGTATAGCCGATGCGCTCGCGCCGGAGCACCCGCCGGACCTCCGATACCGTTGCCTCCAGGTCCTCGCGGATAACACTGTCGATGTCGACTTCCAGCAGCAGATGGGACCCGCCTTGAAGGTCGAGCCCGAGGTTGACCTGCTGGTGCGGCAGCCATGCCGGCAGTCCGCTTGGTTCATCGCCGCGGGCGAAGAAATTCGGCGCGGCATAGACGAGGCCGAGCGCGCAAATTACAACCGTGAGGATGATATTCCAGCGAGCGTAATTGACCATGTCGACGCCCGAAGCGTTACTTCTTGCCGCCGCCCATTAGCATGTCCAACAGCCCCCTCGCCGGTGGCTTGCCGGCGCCGGGCTTGGCTGCGTCACCCGCAGACGCACCCCCGGCTCTCGCGGGTTCGGGCTTGCTCAACACACTGGATATGGTACCGCGGGCCACGAGCACCCGGACGCCATCGGCGATCTCGACCGTTAGCTCCGGATCTTCCGGCTTCACCCGCGTAACCGTGCCGATGATGCCGCCGCCCGTGATGACCCTGTCGCCCCGCCGTAGCTGGCCCAGCATCTCCCGGTGCTGCTTCGCCTTTCTCTGCTGCGGCCTGATCAGGAGGAAGTAGAAAACGGCGAATATCAGGAACAGGGGCATGAGCGAGACGAAGAGGCTGCCGTCCCCCCCGCCTGCGACCTGTGCAAAGGCAGGCGTGATCAGCATGCAAGAGTCTCCGAATGTTGCGCCCGAGAAGCGGCTGAAACGACCGGCGGATCATAGCCTTGTCCGACGGAATTGCAATGGCGGCGGCTCGCGTCTTCATCCACTTATGTTGGACCCTTGAGGCCCCTGTGCTAGCCTCGCCGCGCCCGGCGTTCGGAAAGGTCGGACAGCGATGAACGAACAGAGCCTGACTCCGCTGCTGCATCACATCGCCGATGCGCTCGACCGCATGGCACCCCGGCCGGACCGGCAATGCGACTTCGCCTCCGCCAACGCGTTCGTCTGGCAGGCGGAGAGGGAACGGCTGGAGCCGGTCGATCAGGTGAACCGTTTACCGCTCGAGATACTCAAGGGCATCGACCGGCAACGCGATCTCCTGCTCGACAACACCCGGCGCTTTACCCGCGGCCTGCCCGCCAACAACGCGCTTCTGTGGGGCGCTCGGGGCACTGGGAAGTCCAGTCTGGTCAAGGCGGTCCACGGCGCCATCAACGACGAGGAGCCTGGCGCGCTCGTCCTTGTGGAGATCCACCGCGAAGACATCGCGAGCCTGCCCCAGCTTCTGAAGGAGCTGCGCGAGCGGACGCGGCGCATCGTTCTGTTCTGCGACGACCTGAGCTTCGACGCGCACGACACCTCTTTCAAGTCGCTCAAGGCCGTGCTCGAGGGCGGCATCGAGGGCCGGCCGGAGAACGTTGTCTTCTACGCGACCTCGAACCGTCGTCACCTGATGCCGCGGGACATGATCGAGAACGAGCGCTCGACGGCGATCAACCCCTCGGACACGGTCGAAGAGAAAGTCTCCATGTCCGACCGCTTCGGACTCTGGCTCGGCTTCCACAACACCGACCAGGAGACGTACTTCTCCATGGTCGAGGGCTACGCCTCCTACTACCGGCTCGACGTGCCCCCCGAGGAGCTGCGCGCCCAGGCGAACGAGTGGTCCGTGACGCGCGGCGCGCGCTCCGGCCGCGTGGCCTGGCAGTTCATCCAGGACCTGGCGGGCCGCCTTGACCGCCGGCTCGAACCGCCGGCATCGGGCGGCGACGGGGGACGAACGACGGTTTGATCCGATCAGCCGCGCGTCAGAAGGGTGTGGGGGTCGATGGCGGTGGTGCCGCGCCGGATCTCGAAGTGAAGCTGTGGCGTCTCGACGCTCCCGGACTCGCCGACGCGGGCGATGACCTGACCCTTGCGAACGACGTCGCCGCGCTCGACGAGCAGCGCCTCGTTGTGCGCATAGGCCGTGATCAGCCCGCCTTCGTGCTTGACCAGCACCAGGTTGCCGAAGCCACGGATCTCGCTGCCGGCATAAGCGACCACACCGTTCTCGGAGGCCTGCACCGGCGCGCCCCGCGGCGCCGCGATGTTGAGCCCGTCGTTGCGCCGGCCGCCCTCGGTGGTTCCGAAGGTCGATACGACGCGCCCCTCCACCGGCCAGGCAAACCCGTCGCCCGTGCGCGGTGGCGGTTCGCCGATGCTGGTCGCCGCGATCTTCGTGGAACGCGGGGCGGGCATTGGAGCCGAGGGGGAGCTCTCGGACTCGGGATCGCCGGAGGTGGCGGCCGGCAGCCGCAGGGACTGGCCCACGTGTAGCGTGTACGGGGCGGTCATTCCGTTCAGATCCGCGAGCTTGTCCACCTCGACACCGTAGTGTTGCGAGACCCCATACAGCGTCTCGCCCCGTCGGACCACGTGGGCGTGAGGCGAGGAATTCACGGATAGAGGGGCATCGACCGCTCGACTGCCCGGTTGCGGCACCGCGGCCACGGTCGTGCCGATGCTGGAAGGCGCCGGCGGCGAAGCCGACTCCAGAGGCCGCACCGAAACAGGCGCCGGCGACGACGGCTCGAGTGGTCGCGCGGAGACCGGCTCCGGCGACAGTGTCTCGACCTTCACCGATTGCCGCGGCGCGGCGCGGCTCGGCGCGGACGCCGCCGGGTCCGTGCGGAGTACGGCCGGCTGCAAGCGCGCCACGCTCGTTGCGGCTATTCCAGGCTCGCCATAACCCGGGGGCGGCGTCAACAACGAGCGCTGACGCTCCGCGAGGGACAGCTGGGGTGATGGCGGTGGAGCGGCAGCCAGCGTACGGTCTACGACTGGCGCCGGTGCGTTGGTCCGTACGCACGCCGTCAGTATGGCGGCCAGGACCAAGCCGACGAGAACGTTGCGAATCATGACGGTCGCGCACTTTAGGGTTAGCCGAGTCGCCATGCAAGGCCTCGTTGATTGTTCGGGATTCACCGCACCACGCCTTCCTCGGACTCGACGAGCGGAACGAACCGCACCTGGCCAAGTTTCTCGATCTGCACGCGATCGCTGGTTCGGTGGTAGCGGACCAAGGTCTGTTTCCGACCGCGCGCACCGAGCGGCATGACCATGGAACCCCCCACCGCCAGTTGCTCCACCAGCGCTGGAGGCGGTTCCGCGGCGGCCGCCGTCACGCATATGCGGTCGAAGGGCGCCTGCTGCGTCCAGCCGAGGCATCCATCCCCGGCGAGCGTCGTGACATTGCGAAGATTGAGCTGCGCGAACCTTTGCTCCGCCAGCTTCTTGAGGGCGGCCAGGCGCTCGATGGTGTAGAGCCGTCGGCACAGGAGCGCGAGTACAGCGGCGTGGTACCCGGAACCGGTTCCCACCTCGAGAACCTTCATGCGCTCGCCAACCTGAAGCGCCTCGGTCATCCGCGCCACGACAAGCGGTTGGCTGAGCGTCTGGCCATGGCCGATGGGGAGCGCGGTATCATCGAAGGCGCGGTCCTGGAACGCCTCGGGCACGAACAGTTCGCGCGGCACCCGTTCGATCGCCGACAATACGCGGGTGTCTGTGATCCCGGCGCGCCGGAGGTGAAGCACGAGGCGAATCTTATGTGCCGGAGTGCTCACCCAAGCTCTTCCTGAGGGCCGAGGCGGCGGCTCGATGCGTGAGGTCCATGTGGACCGGCGTCACCGAGACACGCCCGGCATGGACCGCCGCAAGGTCGGTACCGGCCGCGGGCTCGGCGTCGTTGCGCAGTGTCCCGACCCAGAAATAGCTGCGCCCACGGGGGTCGGTACGCTGATCCAGGTTTTCGCCGATCTTGCGCTGTCCCTGGCGCGTGACCTCGATCCCGGTCATGTCGGCGACACTCACGTCGGGAAAGTTCACGTTGATGAAGACGCCCTCGGGCCAGCCCGCGTCCCACAGCCGGCGAACCAGGTCAGCCGCGTACTGCTCCGCCGTGGACCAGTGCGCCTTGGTGTGGCTCTCTGAGAGGTGCTGGCTGAGCGCGATCGCGGGCACACCCAGAAGGGTCGCCTCCATGGCCGCCGCCACCGTTCCGGAATAGGTGATGTCCTCGCCCATGTTGCCGCCCCTGTTGATCCCCGAGAGGACCAGGTCGGGCGGACGGTCTTTCAGAATGTGATGCAGAGCCAACAGCACGCAGTCCGTAGGCGTGCCGTCGACGGCGTGACGGCGGCGCGACACGCGGCGCAAGCGCAGTGGGTGACGGAGGGTAAGCGAATGGCCGGCGCCGCTCTGCTCGGTTTCCGGGGCGCAAACCCAGACATCGCCGCTCAGCTGGCGGGCGACGCGAACGAGCACCTTGAGGCCCGGCGCGGCAATGCCGTCGTCGTTCGTCAGCAGCAAGCGCGTCTTATCGAGCGGCGGCCTCTTCTTATTCATCGGTGCCGATCACCTCGATCCCGGCCATGTAGGGCCGCAAGACCTCGGGCACCACGACGGAACCGTCTGCCTGCTGGTTGTTCTCCAGAATCGCGACCACCGAACGGCCGATGGCCACGCCCGAGCCGTTCAGGGTATGCACGAACCTCGTGCCCTTCCTCCCGGTCTCGCGGAAGCGCGCACCCATGCGCCGCGCCTGGAAGTCGCCGGCGGTGGAGCAGGACGAGATCTCGCGGTAGACCCCCTGTCCGGGCAGCCAGACCTCGACGTCGAAGGTCCGCCGCATCGAGAAGCCGGTGTCGCCGCTGCACAACACCACCACCCGGTGGGGAAGACCGAGGCGCTGGAGGATCGCCTCGGCGCAGGACGTCATCCTTTCCTGCTCCTCCTCCGAGGCATCGGGATGGACGATGGAGACCAGCTCCACTTTGTAGAACTGGTGCTGTCGCAGCATGCCCCGGGTGTCCTTGCCGGCCGCGCCCGCCTCCGAACGGTAGCAGCATGTCCAGGCGACGAAACGCAAGGGCAGGTCGGCGGTGTCGAGGATCCGGTCCCTGACCATATTGGTGAGCGGCACCTCCGCGGTCGGGATCAGCCACAGATCGTCGGTCGTGCGAAACAGGTCCTCCCCGAACTTCGGCAGCTGTCCCGTGCCGAACAGAGCGGCGTCACGGACGAGCAAGGGCGGGCTCACCTCGGTATAGCCGAACTCTCCCGTATGAACGTCCATCATGAACTGAGCGAGCGCCCTTTCGAGGCGCGCGAGCGGACCCTTGAGCACCACGAAACGCGCGCCGCTCATGCGCGCCGCCGTCTCGAAGTCCATGAGACCAAGTTGCTCGCCCAGCTCGAAATGCTCCTTGGGCGCGTAGTCGAAGCTTCGCCTGTCGCCCCAGGTCCGCAGCACGACGTTGGCGTTTTCATCGGCGCCATCGGGCACGTCGTCGGCCAGCACGTTCGGAACACCGGACAACAGCGCCCGGAGCTCCTCGGCGAGGCGGCGATCCTTCTCTTCTTCGTCCTGAATGCGCTCCTTGAGCTCGCTCACCTCCGCCTTGAGCGCTTCCGCCTTCTCGCGATGACCGGCCCCCATGGCGCGGCCGATCTCCTTGGACGCTTCGTTGCGCCGGGCCAGCATTTCCTGGAGCGAGGTCTGCGTCGCCCGGCGCTCCGTGTCCATCGCCAGCACGCGCTCGGCCAAAGGGGGCTGGCCGCGGCGCGCGAGGTTGCTGTCGAGGGACTCCGGATTCTCGCGAATCCAATTCATATCGAGCATCGGATGAAGCCGTCGCGTGAGCCAGCCTGTGTCGAGAGTGGCGCTCTTATAGGGCCCGAACCATGCGTCGTCCAGCGGGGTAAGCCAGGCCGAAACCGCGGCTACTCGCCGGCCTCGGCGGCCTCTGTCGTCCGGAGCCTCGCCCGTTCAACGAGCTTGGCGGCCCATATCGAGAGCTCGTAGAGGAGGACGATGGGCGCCGCCAGGGAAAGCTGGCTGATGGGATCGGGGGGCGTCAGCAAGGCACCCGCCACGAAGGCCAGCACAACGGCGTAGCGGCGCTTCCGCGCCAGTCCCTCGGCGGTCGCCAGCCCCGCGCGGGCGAGGAGCGTGATCGCGACCGGTAGCTCGAAGCTGATGCCGAAGGCGAATATGAGCCGCATCGTCAGCGACAGATACTCGTTGACCTTCGGCTCGAGCTGGATCGCCAGCGGGCCTTCGGTCGCCAACTGCTCGAAGCTGGCGAAGAACGTCCAGGCCACCGGCAGCACCATGTAGAAAACGAACGCGCCGCCGGCGAAGAACAGGATCGGCGTCGCCACGAGGAAAGGCACGAACGCTCGTTTCTCGTTGCGATACAGGCCCGGGGCCACGAATGTCCAGACCTGGACGGCGATGAGGGGAAACGCGAGAAACGCGGCCGTGAAGAAAGCGACCTTGACGTTGGTGAAGAACTTCTCGTGGAGCGCCGTGTAGATGAGCCGCCGCCCTTCCTGATCCGACCAGACCTCGGCCAGGGGACCCACGAGGAAATTGAAGAGATAGTCGGCGACGAAGAAGCAGCCGATGAAAATCACGACGAAGCCGGCAAGGGAGTACAGCAGCCGGCGGCGCAGCTCGACCAGGTGATCGAGCAGCGGCATCTTGTGCTCTTCGGGATTGTCCGTCACGCAACGCCACCGGGTTTCTCGCGCGAGACCGCGGGCTCCTCGGCCGTTGTGGACGATGTCTTCTCAGCGTCGCCCGCCGTCGCCTCGGCGCGGTCGCTCTCACTCTTCTCCGCTCTCTCTTCAGCGCTCGCGGTCTTCTCGTCCCGGGCGGCCAGCTCGGGGCTCAGGATGCTGTTGCCCGACGGCAGGTCAGGAGTGAGATCGTCCACGGGCGACAGCGCGTCGCGGACGTCGTCGTCGTGGCCGAGCCCCTTGACGTTGTCGAACTCGCGCTTGACGTCGTCCAGTCCGCTTTCCCGCGCGAGCTCGTCCAGACTACGGTGAAATTCACGCGCCAGTCCGCGCATTCTGCGCACGATCCCCATGATCGTGCGAAGCGCCGTCGGAAGGTCCTTTGGGCCGATCACGAGCAACGCGACGACCACAATGACCAACATTTCCGGCCAGCCGAGATCGAACATGATGCTGCCGCCCGATCGAATTGACCACGCCGCTCCGCCCGCCGCCGGCGACCCGTCCCGCTAGCTCTTGGCGGTCTCGTCCTCGCGCGCGGCGACGGTGGCCTTGCCTTCCTCGTCTCCCTCGACACGCGGCTTGCTCGAGGCGGCTAGCTCGGAAGTCTCTTCCTCTTTTATGTTCGTCTTGAACGACTTGACGCCCTTGGCGAGGTCGCCCATCAGACGCGGGATCTTCCCGCCACCACCAAACAGGATCAATACCACCACGAGGATGATGAGTAGTTGCCAGATGCTAGGCGTCATAAAAAGGCTCCCAAGTGCTGGTCACAAGACGGCCCGGCTCGCCGAAAGCGGCTTCCCGAGAGCCGGCCGACAAACAGTCTACACGGCATCGTGCCTTACCGCTATGTAGCGCTCTCGGCGGGAAAAACAAAGGTCAACGCCGGCTCGAGGTGTAGCGCGACGGTGACATTGCGCCGGGGAAGGTAGCGCCCCGGCACGCGCGCATTGAGGTACAAGGCCCGATCTTCCGTATTCACGGCCACCCTGACCAGGCTCGTGCGACCGAGGAGTCGCGCGCGTTCGACCTTGCCCGTGCAGTCTGGCTCCCCCTCGGACGCCGGCCGAACCTTGAGGGCCTCCGGACGGATCAGCACGTCAACCGCTGTGCCCTCGGCATGGCCGTTGGCCGAAACGTCGCCGAGGGGAGTCCTGACATGCCCCCCCTCGACGCGACCAACGATGCGGTTCACCTCGCCGAAGAAACCGGCCACGAAGGAGCTGGCCGGTTGAAAATACAGCTCTGCCGGTGCGCCAACCTGTTCGATGCGGCCGTCGCGCATGACAGCCACCCAATCGGCCATGAACATGGCCTCCTCGGGATCGTGCGTGACCATCAGCGTCGCCGCGCCGCTCTCCTTCAAGACCTGGACAGCTTCTTCACGGACCTGGTTCCTCAGCCGTGTGTCGAGACCGGAAAACGGCTCGTCGAGAAGCATGACCCGAGGTCGCGGCGCCAGTGCTCGCGCCAGAGCCACGCGCTGCTGCTGGCCGCCGCTGAGCTCGTGCGGATAAGCCCGCGCCTGCCGGGCCATGCCCAGGCGTTCGAGCGTCGTCGCCGCACGGTCACGCCGTTCCCGCGGCGGCAGCCGGTCCAGACCGAACGCCACGTTGTCGATGACGTTCAAATGGGGAAACAAGGCGTAGTCCTGGAAGACGAAGCCGACGCCGCGGCCCTCCGGGGGCACGGACCGCCCGTCACCGGCAACGACGGCCCCGTCGCTGAGTATGCGACCCCGCTGCAGCGGCTCCAGACCCGCGGCCACACGGAGCAGCGTCGTTTTGCCGCAGCCCGAAGGCCCGACCAGGCAGCCGAGCTCGTTCGGACGGACGGCCAGTTCTACGCTGTCGACGGCAAGAATATCGCCGTACCGGTGACTAACGCTTTCCAGAGCCAGGGCATCCACGGCTGATACCTGTCCGTTGCGGAGAGAACCTACACGCACCCGGTGTATTGCAAATCATTCTCATTTTCAAACCATTTCAGCCGCGTCGCCGCCTCGCGCTCTATTTGTCCTCTTCCGGCTCGAGCGGTTCGGCCTCCGGGGCCTCCGAACCTTCCTCATCGGAGGCCTCATCCGGGAACAGATCCGGCTCCTCGCCCACGGAAGAATAAGCGCTGATCGCAGGGCGGCTGTCGAGCAACCCGGCCGCTTTCAGCTCCTTCAAACCCGGCAGGTCCTTCAGGCTGTCGAGACCGAAATGGTCGAGGAAGACCTCGTTCGTGACCCATGTGACGGGGCGACCGGGAGACTGGCGGCGGCGGCCGGGCTTGATCCAGTTCGCTTCCAGGAGCACGTCGAGCGTGCCTTTGCTTACGGCCACACCCCTGATGCTCTCGATCTCGGCGCGGGTCACCGGCTGGTGGTAGGCGATAATCGCCAGCGTCTCGATGGCCGCCCGGGAGAGACGCCGCGCCGCCTCTCGCTCCAGGGCCAGCCTCGGCGCCAGGTCCGGCGCGGTCCGGAAGGCCCATTTGCCCGCGACCCTGACCAGGTTCACGCCACGATTGCGGTAGAGCTCGGCGACGTCCGCGATGAGAGCGGTGGTGTCGCTGTCCTCCGGCAGCCTGGCGGCGATGGTGGCCTCGTCGAGGGGTTCGGCGGCGGCGAACAGGATCGCCTCGACAAGACGCAGCAGCTGGTTGCG
>JBHICL010000044.1:0-13247 GCA_046759605.1 Alphaproteobacteria bacterium
AATCCCTCTTGCGACGCACGGTCGGTCCATACATGTGGGTCAGGAGCGGCCGTGGCGGAAGCCCACCTCCAACGTCAGCTTAGGTGTGAGCACCGGACCCTGGATGTCCGCTTTAGTAGCCGAGCTGCCTCGCCGATTGGCCCGTATTCGGCTTCTGGGACTCGCTGATGGGCATCTCCGGTCGCGAGCCGGGGGGCCGACCGGGCAGGGCGTGAACGTTGGAGTGCCATAGAGGCTCTGAGCGGGGCATTTCATCTGCACCGGTTGGGTTGTGATGATGTCTGAAGCTGGTTGCACTAAGGTAGAAACGGAATGAGGACCGGGGCAGCATTCGCGACGATGGGATCGCCTCGGGGGTTGATCAAAACGGAATTCGCGCGTGCACTGTAGGAGCGCGCCGCCATTCTCATCGCGGCGCAAGCGATCGTCGTGGACGGCGGCTGAACCATTTCAGGCTGAATTGGGAAGATCGAAGAGCACGCGCCATGTCCTCCCTCGGCACTGTCACGAAAGCCCATGAATTCGATCAGGGCCGTCTGGCAGAGTATCTGGTCGGCGAAGGTCTGGACGACTTCAGGCGGCTGACGACCGTTCTCCAGTATAAGGGCGGCCAGTCGAACCCCACGTTTCTGCTGGAAGCCGGCGGGACGAGGTACGTGCTGCGCAAGAAGCCACCGGGCGACCTGCTGCCGTCGGCTCATCTCGTCGAACGGGAATACAGGCTCATGCGGGCCCTGGCCGCCACCGACGTGCCGGTTCCCAGGATGTATCTGCTCTGCGAGGTCGCCGACGTCATCGGCACCGCCTTCTTCGTCATGGAGCACATCGACGGTCGGATCATTCCCGACCCCGCGCTCGGGGACGCGGCGTCGGACGCCGAGCGCTCCGCGATTTACGAGGCCATGTGCGAGGCGCTCGCCAGGCTGCACATGGTCGACTACGAAGCCATTGGATTGAAGGATTTCGGCAAACCTGGGAACTATGTCGCGCGCCAGATCGACCGTTGGACGAGACAGTTCTACGCGGCGAAGACCGTCGAGGTGCCCTCCATGGATGCGCTGATCGAATGGCTGCCGGACAACATTCCACAGGAGGATGAAACCGCGATCACCCACGGCGACTTCCGCCTCGACAACACGATCCTGCACCCGACCGAACCGCGGGTGATCGCTATCCTCGACTGGGAGCTTTCGACCCTGGGCCATCCATTGGGTGACCTCGCCTACAACTGCATGACCTACCACTTGCCGCATGGCGCCGCGAACCTGAGAGGACTCGGCGGGCTCGACTACCAGGTGTTAGGGATCCCGTCGGAGGAGGCCTATGTCGAGAACTATTGTCGACGCACGGGTCGCGATGGCATCCCGAGCTGGGATTTCTTCATGGCGTTTTCGATGTTCCGCCTGGCGTCGATATGCCAGGGCGTCTACGCCCGCGGCCTGAGGGGCAACGCGAGCTCCGAAAACGCTCTGGAGCTTGGCAGGAAGGTGCCCGTCCTCGCCGACGCCGGTTGGAGGATCGCGCGGGGTTCGCGCTAGATCGCCGGTTGCCCGGCCTCAGTTCTTACTGAACTCCTGCTTGGCGACAGCTTCGAGATGCACCTCGTCGGGGCCGTCCGCGAGGCGAAGCGCGCGGCAGGCGGCATACGCCCACGCCAGCGGGAAATCGTCGGAAACACCGCCGCCGCCGTGAACCTGAATCGCGCGATCGATGACGCGGCAGGCCATGCGGGGGGCAACAACCTTGATCATCGCAATCTCCGCTCGTGCGGCCTTGTTGCCGACGGTGTCCATCCTGTGGGCGGCGTTCAGGGTCAGCAGTCGCGCCTGCTCGATCTCGATCCGGCTTTCGGCAAGCGCGTGTCGAAGCGCCCCCTGCTCCGAAAGCGGCCTCCCGAACGCCACACGGGCCTTGGCGCGGTCGCGCATGGCCTCCAGCGCCCGTTCCGCTTGACCGATCAGCCGCATGCAATGATGGATCCGGCCCGGGCCAAGCCGGCTTTGTGCGATTTCAAACCCTCGTCCTTCGCCGAGGAGGATGTTGGAGACGGGCACTCTGACATTCTCGAACGTGACCTCGGCGTGACCGTGCGGCGCATGATCGTAGCCGAATACCCCGAGCGGCCGCACCACCGTCAGGCCCTCCGTGTCCATGGGCACGAGAATCATCGAATGTTGCCTGTGCCTTTCCGCGGTCGGATCGGTCCTGCCCATGAAGATCGAGATCTTGCAGCGTGGGTCCATCGCGCCCGTGATCCACCATTTCCGCGCGTTGATGACGTACTCATCGCCGTCGCGAACGATGGAGCCTTCGATGTTGGTCGCGTCGGAGGAGGCCACCGCCGGCTCGGTCATCGCAAAGCACGAGCGGATGTTGCCTTCCAAAAGCGGTTCAAGCCACCGCTTGCGTTGTGCATCGGTGCCGTAGCGGACCAGGATTTCCATGTTGCCGGTGTCGGGGGCGGAGCAGTTGAGCGCCTCCGGCCCGATCGGCGACCGCCCCATGATCTCGCACAACGGCGCGTATTCGAGGTTCGTCAACCCGGCCCCGTACGCGCTTTCGGGCAGAAAGAGGTTCCACAATCCAGCCGCCCTCGCCTTGGCCTTCAGCTCCTCGATAATCGGCGGGGTCTGCCAGCGGTCGGCCTGTGCCGCGTGTTGCTCCGCAAAAACGGCCTCCGCCGGGTAGACGTGCTCGTTCATGAATTCGGTAACCTGGCGGTTCAACTCGGCCGCACGACTCGACGGTTCGAACATCCCGTTTCTCCTTCCGTTGGAGGACCTGCGAGCATACCGGAGCTGCTTTTCCTGCATCGCGCACGGCGCAGCTTACCGAACTGACCGCACTTGTCAGCTGCACGTGGAATAGTGCTTCCTGCACGCGTCGAGCCTAGGAGTCACGAAATCCTGAGATCCCGAATCGGCCAGTCTCTCGTCATGCAAAGGTCGCCCGCCGCGATTCGACCTTGCCGTTGCGTAGCTGCCTTCCGCGGGCTAACCAGGGGCGTCGGCTCCAAACCTCTTTTCGCACCATGATCGACAGGTTGCTGAGAGCTCTCGGTGAACGCGCGACGCTGGTGCTGGCGCTGGGTGTGTTCGTGGCCATCGCCGTGCCTCCGGTCGCGAGCCTTCTGCGTCCGCTTCTCGCGTCCGCCATGTTCGCAGTGCTCACGCTCAGCATCCTCGTGATCGAGCCGCGTGCGATGGCGGCCGCGGGCCGACGGCCGTGGCGGACCGCCGTCGCCGTCGTGTGGCTGCTTCTGGTCTCGCCCCTCGCGATGACCGCCATCCTGGCGGTCGTGCCCGCGCCGCCCGGCGTCGGGATGGCGCTCATCCTCTTCGCCGCCCTACCGCCGATTACGGCCGTGCCGGCCTACGCCTTGCTCATGGGTCTCGAATCCGCATTCGCCGTGGTGGTGCTGGCGACGGCGAGCCTGGCGGCCCCACTGCTGCTGCCGCCGGTGGCGCTGGCGTTACTGGGAATACAGCTCGAAATCGCCGTGTTCGACCTGATGCTGCGTCTCGCGTCGATGATCGGCGGCGCCTTTGTCCTGGCATGGCTGATCCGCCGCACGGTCGGTGGCGCCGCTATCGCGGCGCGATCGGTTCAGCTGAACGGCACGATCGTGCTGCTGATGCTGGTGCTGGCCATCGCGATCATGGACGGCGTGACGGTCGTGGCCGCGGCGCGGCCGGCGCTCATGGCCTCCCTGGTCGTCGCCGCGTTCGCCGCCAACGTGTCGTTCCAGGCCCTCGGCGCGATCGTCGCCCTGCCCTTCGGGCGCGGCGCCGCGCTCACGATGGGCCTGTGCAGCGGCTACCGTAACCTGGCGCTGTTGCTGGCGGTGCTCGGCGACGCCGCGACGCTCGAGTTCAGCATGTTCGTTGCCGCCGGACAGCTGCCGATCTACCTGATGCCGGCGATCCAGCGGCCGCTCTACCGCCGCTTGCGCGACCGCGGCGCTCAGGGATCGTAGGCAAGGTTCGGCGCCAGCCACTTCTCCACCCGCTCGACCGACTGGCCGCGTCGGCGTGCATAGTCCTCCACCTGATCGCGGCCGATCTTGCCGACGCCGAAGTAGCGTGTTTCCGGGTGCGCGAAGTAGTAGCCGGACACCGACGACGCCGGCAGCATGGCGAAGCCGTCGGTGAGGGTGACGGACACACTCTCCGGCGCCGAGAGAAGATCGAACAGGGCGGGCTTGCCGCTGTGATCGGGACAGGCGGGATAGCCAGGGGCCGGGCGAATGCCGCGGTATTCCTCGCGTATCAACGCCTCGTTGTCCAGCTTCTCGTCCCGCGCGTAGCCCCAGAACTCCTTTCGCACGCGCTCGTGCAAGCGTTCGGCGAAGGCCTCGGCCAGCCGGTCCGCCAACGCTTTGAGAAGTATGCCGCTGTAATCGTCGTGCGCCTCGGCGAACCGCTCGAGGTGCCTCTCGATGCCGATGCCGGCCGTCAGGACGAAGCCGCCGATGTAGTCGGCCACACCCGTTTGCTTGGGCGCAATGAAGTCGGCGAGGCAATAGTTCGCGCGACCGTCGGTCTTCGCCATCTGCTGGCGCAGGCAATGGATCACGCTGATCGTTCCGTTCCGGTCCTCGTCGGCGTACAGCTCGATGTCGTCGTCGTTGACCGTATTGGCCGGGAAGAACCCGATCACCGCCTTGGCCGTGAGCCACCTCTCCTCGATGATGCGCGCCAGCATGGCCTGCGCGTCATCGAAGAGCCCGCGCGCGGCTTTGCCGTACTTCTTGTCGTCCAGAATCCGGGGGAAAATCCCCTTGAGCTCCCAGGTCTGGAAGAACGGGGTCCAGTCGATGCGTTCGGCGATCTCCTCGAGCGGATAGTCGTCGAAGACGTGGATGCCGAGCAACGCGGGTCGTTGCGGCGGTTCGCCGCGCCAGTCGATCCTGTGCTTGGCCGCCCGCGCTTCGGCCAGGGTCGGCTGTTTGCGTGCCGAGGGGCGGTCCGCGCGCTGGTCGCGGATGTCGGCGTATTCACAGGACACGGACCGAAGGAGCTCGTCGCCGAGGGTCTCGCTCATCAGCTTGCTGGCCACGCTCACCGAGCGGGACGCGTCCTTTACGTGAATGGTCGGGCCGTCGTAGCGGGGAGCGATCTTCACGGCGGTGTGCACCTTGGACGTGGTGGCGCCGCCGATGAGCAGCGGCACCGTGAAGTCGGCCCGGCTCATCTCGCTGGCGACGGTCCGCATTTCGTCGAGGGACGGCGTGATGAGACCGCTCAGGCCAATGATGTCCGCCCCTTCCGCGCGCGCCGTCTCGAGGATCCTGGCATAGGGCACCATGACGCCCAGGTCGATGACCTCGAAGTTGTTGCACTGCAGGACCACGCCGACGATGTTCTTGCCGATGTCGTGCACGTCGCCCTTTACCGTGGCCATCACGACCTTGCCCTTGCTCTTGGCCGCCTGATCCTTCTCGGCCTCCAGGTACGGCAACAGGTGGGCCACGGCCTGCTTCATGACGCGGGCGCTCTTGACCACCTGGGGCAGGAACATCCTGCCCGAACCGAACAGGTCGCCGACGACATTCATGCCGTCCATCAGCGGACCCTCGATCACCTCGAGCGGTCGCGTCGCGTTCAGGCGGGCCTCCTCGGTGTCAGCCTCGATGTACTCGTTGATCCCGTTCACGAGGGCATGCGTGAGCCGCTCGCCGACGCTCCTCTCGCGCCACGAGAGATCCTCTTGATGCTCGCGCCGGCGCCCTTCGACCGTGTGGGCAATTTCCAGAAGCCGGTCTGTGGCGTCGGGCCGGCGGTTGAGCACCACGTCCTCGACGCGCTCCCGCAGGTCATCGGGGATCTCGTCGTAAACCGCGAGCTGACCCGCGTTCACGATACCCATGTCCATTCCGGCCTGAATGGCGTGATAGAGAAAGGCCGCATGCATGGCTTCGCGCACGGGCTGGTTGCCGCGGAACGAGAACGACAGGTTGCTCACGCCCCCGCTCACCATCGCATGGGGAAGTTGCGCCTTGATGTCCCGCGCGGCGGCGATGTAATCGACGGCGTAGCTCGCGTGCTCCTCGATCCCGGTGGCGACGGCGAAGATGTTGGGGTCGAATATGATGTCCTCGGGCGGAAAGCCGACGCGCTCGGTCAGGATCTCGTACGAGCGCCGACATATCTCGAGCTTCCGCTCCCGCGTGTCGGCTTGTCCTTTTTCGTCGAACGCCATGACCACGACGGCGGCCCCGTAGCGCAGGATCTCGCGCGCGTGCGCGACGAACTCCTCCTCGCCCTCCTTGAGGCTGATCGAGTTGACGATGCCCTTTCCCTGAACGCATTTGAGACCCGCTTCGATGACCGTCCACCGGGAGGAGTCGATCATGATGGGCACGCGAGAGATGTTCGGCTCGGAGGCAACGAGGTTCAGGAAAGTCCTCATCGCCTGCTCCGAGTCCAACATGGCCTCGTCCATGTTGACGTCGATGATCTGGGCGCCGTTCTCCACCTGCTGACGGGCGACCTCGAGCCCCCCTGCGAAGTCGCCTTCCATCACCAGCTCCTTGAACCGCGCCGAGCCGGCGACGTTTGTGCGCTCGCCCACGTTCACGAAGCCGGTGACCTTGCTGAAGCCCAGCGGCTCGAGCCCGCTCAGGCGGCAGATGCGCTCCAGCCGCGGGATCTCACGCGGTCTGTGTTGACGAACGGCCTCGGCGATCGCGCGAATGTGCTCGGGCGTCGTGCCGCAGCAGCCGCCGACGATGTTCACGAGGCCGCTTTCCGCGAACTCGGAGAGCTGCGCGGCCATTTGCTCCGGCGTGTCGTCGTACTCGCCGAACTCGTTCGGCAGCCCGGCGTTCGGGTGTGCGCTTACGTTGGTTCCGGCAACCTGGGCGATGGCGTGAACGTGAGGGCGTAGGGCTTCCGCTCCCAGCGAGCAGTTGAGCCCGATGCTTAGCGGCCTGGCGTGGGCCACGGAGTCCCAGAAGGCTTCCGGCGTCTGCCCCGAGAGCGTGCGACCGGATGCGTCGGTGATGGTTCCGGAGATCATCAGCGGCAGGCGTATGCCGCGTTCGTCGAAATCCCTCTCGATGGCGTAGATCGCCGCTTTGCCATTCAGCGTGTCGAAGATGGTCTCGATCAGAAGCAAGTCGGCCCCGCCGTCGATGAGACCTCGCGCGGCCTCCGTGTAAGCAGCGACGAGCCCGTCGAAAGTGACGTTTCGATAGGCCGGGTCGTTGACGTCCGGCGATATCGACGCGGTACGGCTCGTGGGGCCGAGCACGCCGGCGACGAACCGCGGCCGGTCGGGAGTTTTCCTCGACATCGCCCTCGCCATGGCCCTGGCGATTCGCGCTCCTTCGTGGTTCAGGTCGTAGACGTGGTCCTCGAGGCCGTAGTCGCTCTGGGAGATCGCCGTCGAATTGAAAGTGTTCGTCTCGAGAATGTCTGCCCCGGCTTCGAGGTAGATGCGGTGGATTTCCGCGATGATCCGGGGCCGGGTCAGGTTGAGGACGTCGTTGTTTCCCTTGAGGTCGCACGGATGGTCGGCAAACTGCCGGCCGCGAAAGTCCGACTCCTCCAGTCCGTGGGCCTGAATCATCGTTCCCATGGCCCCGTCGAGCAGCAGGATCCGCTCCCGCAGTAGCGCCTCGAGGTGCGCCGCTCCGTTGTCAGACATCGGCGGCGACCCGAGGCCTGTGTCCGAGCATGTGGCAGATCGCGTAGGTCAGCTCGGCACGATTGAGGGTGTAGAAATGGAAGTCACCGACGCCGTGGGTCTGCAGCACGCGACACTGTTGCCCGGCAACGGTCGCGGCCACGAGGGTGCGGGTCTCCGGATCGTCGTCCAGGCCCTCGAACAGCCTGGCGAGCCAGCCGGGGACGCTGGCGCCGCACAGCTTGGCGAACTTCACGACGGTATTGAAATTTGTCACGGGGAGAATCCCGGGAACCAGGGGCACGTCGATGCCCGCCCCCGCGACCTTGTCGCGGAAGCGAAGGAAGACCTCGGGATCGAAAAAGAACTGGGTTACCGCCCGGGTGGCCCCGGCGTCCAGCTTGCGCTTGAGGTTGTCGAAGTCGAAGTCGGGTCCAGGAGCCTCGGGGTGGACCTCCGGATAGGCCGCGACGGTGATCTCGAAGTTCGCGAGCCGCTTCAATCCACGCACCAGATCGACGGCGTAGGCATAGCCCCCCTGCGTCGGCTCGTAGCTGGACACGCCCTCCGGAGGATCGCCACGGAGGGCCACGATGTGCCGGATCCCGGCATCCCAGTAGCCGCGCGCGACTTGGTCGATCTCGTCCCGGCGCGCGTTCACGCAGGTCAGATGTGCCGCGGGTTCGAGATTCGTTTCACGGCGGATGCGCACCACCGTCGCATGGGTGCGCTCGCGCGTGGACCCGCCGGCTCCATATGTTACCGAAACGAACCTCGGCGCCAGCGGCTCGAGCCGCCGCACCGCACGCCAAAGCGTCTCTTCCATCTTCTCGGTTTTCGGCGGGAAGAACTCGAAGCTCACCGATGGCGCGGTCGAGAACTCGTCCCAGATGGGCGCGGGTGGGCCGGCCGGCTCCGGTGCCGGCCTGGTCGCGAGCTTGGGGTTGAGACGGACGGTGCTAATCATCGGTCCGCCTCTCGGCTTTCCAGATCGTGACCGTCAGCGGATCGCCGGCAAGATGGACGGTTTCGATGGGCGTGAGGCCCGCCGCCTCGCACCAGGCCTCGACTTCGCCAGCGCGGAATCCGAGACGCAGATGAGCGTGCTCGGTACGCAACTGCTCGAGGTCATGGGGCGCGAAATCGACCGCGAGCAGGCCTCCGCCACGCCGCAAGACGCGCGCCGCCTCGGCGATGACCGCTCGCGGATCCTCCGCGTAGTGAAGGACCATGTGCAGGGTTGCCGCGTCGAACTCCGGTCCCGCCCAGGGCAGCTGGTACATGTCGCCGTGCCGGAGCACGCAGTTCCGGAGGCCGGCGCGGTCCAGGTTGGCGCGGGCGATGGAGAGCATCTCGCGCGACAGGTCGAGGCCCACCGCCAGGCGCACGTGTGGCCCATAGATCTGCAGCAAGCGGCCGGTGCCGGTGCCGATATCGAGCAGCTCCCGTGCGGCCGAAGGCGGTAGCAGCCGCATGAGCGCGCCCTCGACCTCGCGATCATCGACGTGGAGACTTCGGATGCTGTCCCATTGCGCGGCGTTGCGACGGAAATAGTCGGAGGCTCGTTCGGCCCGTTGATGTCGGACCGTTTCGAGCCGCGTCTTGTCGAGCGACGCCAAGGGGTCCTCGGGCGGGATCTGGTTAATGAGAGCCAGCGCCAGCTCGCCGTGCGCTCCGGCGGTGGCCACCCTGAAGAAGGCCCAGGCGCCTTCGCGGAAACGCTCGACGAGGCCGGCGTCGCACAGAAGCTTGAGGTGACGCGATACACGAGGCTGGCTCTGTCCAAGGATGTGCGTGAGCTCGGTCACGGTGAGGTCGCTGCGCGCACAGAGCGCCAGCAGTCGAAGCCGCGTAGGCTCCGCCGCCGCTCTCAATCCGTTCAACAGCTGATCCATCCTGTCCTTCCTGTTCGCGGGCCAGTCCCGCCAATGGTATTACTATATCATTATATAAAGATATCTTTATATGTCAATCACCGATACGCGACATATTTGCAACATTGTTGCACCATGCTCACCGCCGCGCCGGGTCGCGCTGGTCAATGGCGCGGCCGTTGTGGTAGCAGATTCACCTGAGGGGCGAGTGACTGCCGCACTAGCAATCAGTCAACTTTCGGCGTGTAGGATGACGTGGCGACGGGCCACTCGGCATGCAAGGTGTCGTAACAACAACTAGAAACAGCGTCGATTGTCGATGATTGATGCCACGGTATTGAAGGAACTTCGGAACTGGGGTGCGGCGGCCGTCATCGCGACCGCGATCGCGGGCTGCGCCACCGCCCAACCCGACGTGGGAAATGGTCAGGGGGAGGCCGCGGGGAACGATCTGGAAGAGTACGAGCAGGTCAACGACCCCTTGGAGCCCCTGAATCGTCTGATCTTCTCCGCCAACGTGGCGGTCGACAATCTGATCCTGCAGCCGATTTCGGTCGTCTACCGCGACGCCGCGCCCGAGCCGCTCAAGAACAACCTGAAGCACCTGCTCGTCAATCTTCGGCTGCCTCTCGTCTTCATCCACACCCTCCTGCAGGGCGAGTTCGACCGAGCCGAGCAGACGGCGGGGCGCTTCCTCACCAACATGCTGTTCCTGTTCATGTACGACGTGGGCAGGGATGAGCCGGTGCAGGAAGACGCGGGCCTTACGCTGGCCAAATGGACGGGGACGGGACAGGGCGGCGGTGGGCCCTACATCATGCTGCCCCTGCTCGGCCCATCGAACGCGCGGGACGCCGTTGGGCGCGTCGTCGATTTCTTCATCGATCCCGTCGGCGTCGTGACGGAAACATCCTTCGCGATCCAACGGGCCGGCGCAGGCGCCGTCGACGAGAGGTCGCGAAACATCGACGAAGTGCGCGATTTACAGCAGAACTCGCTCGACTATTACGCTACGGTGCGTAGCTTGTACCGACAGAGACGGGCGACCCAGGCCAACAATGGGGAAACCGACTACATCGGGCCGGCGCCAACGATAGCAGTGGAATTCGGCGCGCCCGAATAACAATGCCAGTTCAACCGTTTTTTGGAGGCCGCGCGGTTGAAAGCCATGACCTGCATTCGCCGAACACTTCTTCTGCTCGGCGTCCTCGCGCTCGCGGGGAGTCCGACCGGAGCCGCTCAGGCACAGACCTACGTGACCGGCGCCCGCGAGTTCATAACGGCGCTGGCCGACGAGGCCATGACCACGTTGACGGAACCCGACCTGTCGAGCGATGAACGCCGGCAACGTTTCCGCCGCCTGTTCCAGGAAGGTTTCGCGGTCGCCGGCATTGCTCGATTCGCCCTCGGTCGCTACTGGCGCAAAGCGTCCGATAACGAGCGGGACGAATACGTGGAGCTGTTCGAGGACGTGATCGTCAACGTTTGGGCGGACCGCTTTGCCGATTATTCGGGTCAGAAATTCTCCATCACCGACGCGACGTCGACCCGGAGCGCGCGCGAGGACGAGCAAGCCGCCCTCGTGCGGAGCGTGTTCTGGTCCGCTCCCGATTCGCCGGTTCGAATCGACTGGAGAGTCGCCAACAAGGGCGAGATCTACAAGATCACCGACGTGTTCGTCGAAGGGGTAAGCATGGCGAGCACCCACCGGGACGAGTTCGCGGCGGTGGTCAGGCGAGAAGGTGTAGGGGGCCTTCTTTCCGAACTCAGGGAACGACGCGACGCGTCATAACCCGCGCTCAGCGGGTCAGTGGCCGATACCTGATCCGGCGCGGCTGGTTCGCGTCGGCGCCGAGTCGCCGGCGCCGATCCTCTTCGTAGTCCTGGTAGTTGCCCTCGAACCAGACGACCTGGCTGTCGCCCTCGAAGGCGAGGATGTGGGTGGCGATCCGGTCCAGGAACCAACGGTCGTGGCTCACGACGATCACGCAGCCGGCGAACGCGGTAAGCGCGTCCTCGAGCGCCCGTAACGTATCCACGTCGAGGTCGTTTGTGGGTTCGTCGAGGAGCAGAACGTTCGAGCCCGATTTCAGCGCCTTGGCCAGGTGCACGCGGTTACGCTCGCCGCCGGAGAGCTGGCCCACCTTCTTCTGCTGGTCGGGCCCCTTGAAGTTGAAGCCGGCCACATAGGCGCGCGACGCGACCGCACGCTTTCCCAGCTCGACCACGTCGTCGCCGCCCGAGATCTCTTCCCACACGGTCCGGTCCGCCGCGAGGGCGTCTCGCGACTGGTCGACATGACCGAGACGCACCGAATCGCCCACGCGGATCTGCCCGTCTTCCGGCGACGTCTCCGCGGTGATCATTCTGATGAGCGTTGTCTTGCCAGCCCCGTTGGGGCCGATGACACCGACGATCGCGCCCGGCGGGATCTTGAACGAAAGGCCGTCGATCAGCAGCTTGTCCCCAAGTACCTTGCGCACGCCCGTGGCTTCGACGACGAGATCGCCGAGGCGGGGACCCGGTGCGATCGTGATCTGCGCCTTGTCCGGCGCCCGTTCGGTGCTCTCGGCAACGAGCCGCTCGAAGGCCGCGACGCGGGCTTTGCTTTTGGCCTGACGGGCGTGTGGGCTCTGTCGGATCCATTCAAGCTCCTGACGGATCGCGCGCTGGCGTGCCGTCTCTTCTCTTTCCTGCTGGACCAGGCGTTTCTCCTTCGCCTCGAGCCAGGCGGTGTAGTTTCCTTCGAACGGGATCCCCCGGCCCCGGTCGAGCTCCAGGATCCACCCCGCCACGTTGTCGAGGAAGTAGCGGTCGTGGGTGATCGCCACGACGGTTCCGGGATATTCCTGCAGGTGACGCTCGAGCCACGCCACCGACTCGGCGTCCAGATGGTTCGTGGGCTCGTCCAGCAGCAGCAGGTCCGGGCGCGATAGCAGCAGACGGCACAGGGCAACCCGGCGGCGCTCACCGCCGGACAGCGTGCTCACTTCGGCATCGCCCGGCGGGCAGCGCAACGCGTCCATGGCGATCTCGATCTGCCTGTCCAGGTCCCAGCCATCCGCAGCGTCGATCCTGTTCTGGAGCTCGCCCTGCTCGTGGATCAGCGCATCCATCTCGTCCGGGCCGAGCTCTTCCGCGAAACGGGCGCTCACTTCGTTGAACCGGTCGACGAGCGCCTTCGTCTCGGCGACCCCGTCCATTACGTTGCCGGCCACGTCCTTCGCCGGATCGAGTTCCGGCTCTTGGGGCAGGAAGCCCACCTTGGCGCCAGGGGCGGCCCACGCCTCGCCTTGGAACTCGGTGTCCACACCCGCCATGATGCGTAGCAGGCTGGACTTGCCAGCGCCGTTGTAGCCGAGCACGCCGATCTTTGCGCCGGGGAGAAAGCTGAGCCAGATGTCCTCCAGGACCTTGCGCCCGCCCGGGTAGGACTTGGCGAGCCCCTTCATCACGTAGACGTACTGGTAAGATGCCATTGCTTCTACCTATATCTACTCCGGGAGGCCGGCCTCGCGCAGGCCGTCGACGTAGCGTTGCCAGATCTCCGGCTCCCGGAAAGGGTGCCGGAAGAGTGCGCTGAGCGTGATGTCGGGGTGCAAAGTTGTCAGCCGGTCGACGGTCGCCGACGCCAGCTCCCGCTGTCCGCCATGGCAGGCCGCCGTCGCCAGGGTCAGAAGGGTGAGCGCCACGTCGCTCTCGTGCTGGTCCGAGCGCTGGGCCCATTCCACGCTATCCGCGTAG
>JBHICL010000045.1:0-13128 GCA_046759605.1 Alphaproteobacteria bacterium
CGGCGGAGCGCGCCGACATGGTGATCCTCAACACCTGCCACATCCGCGAGAAAGCCAGCGAGAAGGTGTACTCGGAGCTCGGTCGAATCCGGAAGATCAAGAAAGACCGTCGGGCGGAAGGCCGAAACATGCTGATTGCGGTCGCCGGGTGCGTGGCGCAGGCGGAGGGCGAGGAAATCCTGCGACGCGCGCCCTTCGTGGACATCGTGCTCGGGCCGCAGACCTATCACCGGCTGCCGGAGATGGTTGCGCGGACCCACCGGACAGCCAACGGTGTCGGCGTTCTCGACACCGAGTTTCCGATCGAGTCCAAATTCGACCACCTGCCGGAGGAAAGCTCGCCCCAAGGGGTTACAGCGTTCCTGTCGGTGCAGGAAGGGTGCGACAAGTTCTGCACGTTCTGTGTCGTTCCCTACACACGCGGCGCCGAGTTCTCGCGTCCGGTGGCGCAGGTGCTCGCCGAGGCGCGTCGGCTCGTGAAAAGCGGCGCGCGCGAGATCACACTGCTGGGCCAGAACGTGAACGCCTATCACGGCGAGGGCCGGAACGGCCGTGAGGTGGCGCTGGGTGGGCTCGTCCGACGGCTTGCCGAGATACCGGGCCTCGAGCGCATCCGCTACACGACCAGCCACCCTCGGGACATGGACGAGGAACTGATCGCCGCCCACCGCGAGGTCGACAAGCTCATGCCGTACCTGCATCTTCCCGTGCAGTCGGGCAGCGACCGCATCCTCGAGGCGATGAACCGCCGCCATGGGGGCGCGGACTATCGCCGCACGATCGATCGCCTGCGCCACGCGCGACCCGATCTGGCGTTGAGCTCCGACTTCATTGTCGGATTCCCCGGCGAGAGCGACGAAGATTTCGAGGCCACGCTCGAACTCGTGCGCGACGTTGGCTTTGCCCAGGCGTACTCGTTCAAGTACTCCGTGCGAGCGGGCACGCCGGCCGCGACCATGCCCAACCAGGTGGATGAGACGGTCAAGGATGCGCGCCTGGCCGAGCTGCAGGCGCTGATCGCTCGCCAACAGGCTGCGTTCAACGAAGCAACGGTCGGCCGCCAGGTCGACGTGCTGCTCGAACGCCCAGGCAAGTACCAGGGACAGCTGGTCGGCCGCACCCCGCATAACCAAGCCGTCCACGTCGACGCGGCGGCCAGTCGTCGCGGAACCGTAGCGCCGGTTTGGGTGCGGCGCGCGATGACACACAGCCTGGAAGGGGTGCTCGTGGACACCCTCCAGGCGGAAGGGGTGTGCGCTTGACCGGCACGGAAACCGCGGAACACCGACAATCCCAGCTCCTGCTCGAGGACAATCGCCTGTTGCCGGCGCTGTTCGGGCGACACGACGAGCACTTGACGCAGATCGAGCGCCTCTTGGACGTGAAGCTCCGCTACAGGGGCAACCGGCTCGATATCACCGGCCCCGAGCAGACGCGCGAAATCGCCGAACGGGCCATTGAAGCGCTCTACGATCGGCTCAAGCGGGGCCTCGACGTGACGCCTGGGGAGGTTGACGCCGCGGTGCGTATGGCGGCGGCCGGCAACGGGGCCTTGGACAATGCCCGCGTGATCATACGGACGCGGCGTCGCACGATTGCCCCGCGTTCCCCGGTGCAACAGGCGTATATCGAAGCCCTCGATCACCACGAGCTCGTATTTGCGCTGGGTCCCGCCGGGACCGGGAAGACCTATCTCGCGGTCGCCAAGGCGGTGTCGCTGCTGCTGCGCGGCGACGTCGACAGGATCATTCTGTCGCGGCCGGCGGTGGAGGCGGGAGAGCGGCTCGGATACCTGCCCGGGGACGTTCACGAGAAAATCGATCCCTATCTCAGACCGCTGTACGACGCGCTGTATGACATGCTCCCCGGCGATCAGGTGACGAGCCGGATAGCGAACGGAGAGATCGAGATCGCGCCGCTGGGGTTCATGCGCGGTCGCACGCTGAGCGACGCCTTCATTATCCTGGACGAGGCGCAGAATACGTCGCCGATGCAGATGAAGATGGCCTTGACCCGGCTCGGGGAGGGCTCGCGGATGACGGTCACCGGCGACATGAGCCAGATAGACCTGCCGACGGCGACGAAGTCGGGGCTGGTCGACTGCATCGAGATCCTGAAAGGCGTCAAGGGCGTCAAGCTGGTGCACTTCACCGAAGCCGACGTCGTCCGCCACTCCCTCGTGACCCGTATCGTCGAAGCGTACAACAAGCGCGACGAAGCCTGCAGAGGAGGCCGTAAGGGCCCGAAGTAGGAAATGCAGCAACCGGCGCCAATCGACTCCCGGGACGAGATCGCGATCCGCATGGAAGCGGCGGCGTGGACCAATCATGACGCGGCCGCGATCTGTCGGCGCGCGGCCGGCGCGGCACTCGCCGCGGCCGGGCCTCGCCGGCCGGCGGAGTTGTCGATCGTGCTTGCCGACGATGCGACGGTGCGCGAGCTCAACCGTCGATATCGGGGCCGAGACGTCCCCACAAACGTGCTATCCTTTACGCAACAGGGCGGATCGGAAGCGCCCGCGCTGCCGGAAGACGCACCGCTGCTGCTGGGAGACGTTGTATTGGCCTATGAGAGGGTGCGGGCGGAATGCCACGAACAGGGAAAGGCGTTCGACGACCACCTTTCTCATCTGGTGGTCCACGGCACCCTGCACCTGTTGGGTCATGAGCACGATAACCCGACCGAAGCCGCGGCCATGGAGACTCTGGAACGAGAGATTCTTGCACGGCTCGGGATCGCCGACCCGTACGCCGTTCGGCCGGGTCCTTTGACGACGAAAAAGGGAGATGAGCGACCTATCCACACCCAGTAGGCCGTCGTCCGATACCGGCGACGACCAGGGCGGCGACCAGTCTATAGTTCGCGGGCTCCGCGACTGGCTCCGGTCCATCATTGGCGGTCGCAACGGCGAGGCCTCGGTGCGCGAGGCGATCGAAGAGCTGATCGAGGAAAGCGAGGACACCAGCGCGGCCATCGATGCCGATGAGCGAACACTGATCGGCAACATACTCAAGCTGCACCAGCTTACGGCGCGCGACGTCATGGTGCCACGGGCCGAGATCGTGGCGGCGGACGTGGGTGCCCGACTGCCCGAGCTCGTCAATCTCATGGCCGGCGAGACGCACTCGCGTCTCCCGGTCTATCGCGGCAAGCTGGACGACGTCATCGGCTTCGTGCACATCAAGGATGTCTTGGCCTGCATCGGCGAGAAGAGGGACGCGGAGGTCAAGGATCTCGTCCGCGATATCCTGTTCGCGGCCCCATCCATCCGCGTGCTCGATCTTCTGCTCGAGATGCGGGCAAGCCGCGTCCACATGGCGATCGTGGTGGACGAGTTTGGCGGCGTCGATGGACTGGTCACGATCGAGGATCTCGTCGAGGAGATCGTCGGGGAGATCGAGGACGAGCACGACGAGGAAGAAGGCCCGAGCCTCGTCGAACGCCCCGACGGCAGCATCGTCGCCGATGCACGCACGCGGATCGAGGAATTCGAGTCCCTCTCGGGTCGCTTCACGACCAGCGAGGAGCGCGACGAGACGGACACGCTCGGTGGCATCGTGTTCAGGCTGATCGACCGGGTGCCCCGGAAGGCCGAGGTCATAACCCATCCCTCGGGCCTCGAATTCGAAATCATCGATGCCGATCCCCGGCGGGTAAAGCGCTTGTGCGTGCGGAACCTGAGCGCTCTCAGGGCGTGGCGGGAAACACGCAAGCATGCCGGATAGAAAAGGGCCGGGGCGTCTGTCCTGGCTGATCGACGTCGCCACCCGGCTGGCCGATCGCGGGGCGGCTGTCGCGGGCTGGCGCCGTTGTCTGGCGGCGGTCGTCATGGGCGCCGTGGCGGCAACCGCGCTTCCGCCGTGGCATGTGGTTCCGCTGCTCGTGCCCGCTTTCGTGGGCCTCGTCTGGCTGATGGACGGCTCCCGGTCGGCGAGGACCGGCTTCTTCGTCGGCTGGTGCTTCGGCCTCGGGCATTCTCTCGTCGGAATCCACTGGATCGTATCGCCGCTTCTGGTCGAGCCCGAGAGACATGCCTGGCTGATCCCGTTCGCGCTCGGCGGGTTGTCGGCCGGCCTGGCCGTGTTTCCAGCCATCGCCGTGGCGCTCACGGTGGCCGCCATGAGGGCCGGGCTCGCTTCCGGAGCGGCCCGGGTACCGGCGCTCGCGGGGTTCTGGCTTGCCGCCGAATGGGTTCGCGGCTGGGCGCTCACCGGCTTTCCCTGGAACCTGATCGGTTACGTGTGGGCCGACATGCCGGCCATGTTCCAGCTCTCGGCGCTTGCCGGCATCCACGGGCTCAGCCTGATGACCGTTCTCGCGGCGGCGGCGCCGGCGCTTTTGGCCGATCGGCCCGAAGGCGGCTCATCGACGATGCGCGGCGCCGTATGGATCGTTGTGGCGCTTACGCTCGCGCTTCCGGCGGCGGTATGGGCCGGGGGCGCGTTTCGCCTGTCCGAGGCCCCTCCCCCCGGCGGCCACGCCTTCGCCGATGTGCGACTGCGTCTCGTACAGGCCAACATACCGCAGCGCCTCAAATGGCTGCCCGAGCTCAGAGAGGCCCATCTCCTCAAGCACGTGTCCTTGAGTCGCCGGCGCTCGAACGGACAGGCGCCGCCAACCCACGTCATCTGGCCCGAAGCGGCGGTGCCTTTCTTTCTGGCCAGCGATCCGACCGCCACCAAGGTTGCCGTGGAAGCGATACCGCCCGATGGGCTGCTCATCACCGGTTCGCCGCGCGCTGAGGACATGGGCGGCCAACGGATGTTCTGGAACAGCGTGCACGCGGTCGACGGCACGTCGTCGATCGTCGCCACCTATGACAAGAGCCACCTGGTCCCGTTCGGAGAGTATGTGCCGTTCCGGGGCATTCTTCCCATCGACAGAATCGTCCCTGGGCAAGGGGACTTCACGCCGGGCGCCGGCCGGGCCACCCTGCGCCTCGACGGACTACCGCCGCTGAGTCCTTTGATCTGCTACGAAGCCATCTTTCCCGCCGCGGCGGTGGATCGGCGCGACAGACCGGATTGGATCCTGAGCCTGACCAACGATGCGTGGTTCGGTTCGAACGCGGGCCCGAAGCAGCATTTCGCCATCGCCCGGATGCGCAGCGTCGAGGAGGGGTTGGCGCTCGTACGTGTCGCGAACACCGGCATCTCGGCCATCGTCGATCCATATGGCCGTGTGCTCGAACGCCTGGGCATTGGCGAGGAGGGGATCATCGACGGCGCGCTGCCCGTCCCCCTGGATGAGCCGACACCCTTTTCCCGCCTTGGACAATGGACGGTGGCGGTGCTTTTTGCCCTGTCGTCCGCCGGCGTCTGGCTACTCCGGCTGATGTATCGCTTTCGCCCCGGAACCAGCCGCGAAATCGCTTGACGCACCATGGCAAAAGGACCAAAACGGCGCGATTCCGAGCGACGTGGTCGGCTTCGCGCCGGCGTTTTCCTGGCCGGTACAAGCCGTCCGGCCGCGACGATGCAAGGGGGAAAGCGTGCCCGAGGGTAGCTATCTGTTTACGAGCGAATCTGTTTCCGAAGGGCACCCGGACAAGATCTGCGACCGTATCTCCGATGCCATAGTCGACGCCTACATGACCGCCGACACATCGAGCCGGGTCGCCGCCGAGACGATGGCGACGACCAACAGGATCGTGCTGGCGGGCGAGGTACGCGGCCCGACCTCCATAAACCACGGCACTATGGAGGAAATCGCCCGCGCCGTGGTTCGCGACATCGGATACGAGCAGGACGGCTTCCACTGGGCGACGACGGCATTCGAGTGCTACGTCCACGCCCAGTCCATCGACATCGCCCAGGGCGTCGACGCGTCGGCGGGAAAGGGCGAGGGCGCAGGCGACCAGGGCATCATGTTCGGCTATGCCTGTCGCGAGACGGACGCGCTCATGCCGGCGCCGTTGCACTACAGCCATGCCATCCTGCGTTCACTGGCGGAGGCCCGCCACTCAGGCGCGGAGCCCGCGCTCGGCCCCGACGCGAAGAGCCAGGTCACGCTTCAATACGAAAATGGACAACCAGTGGGCGCCACCTCGATCGTCGTCTCCACCCAGCATGCGCCCGATGTCAGCCAGGAAAAAGTTCGCGCGATCGTCCGGCCGCACGTCACGAGCGTCCTGCCGGAAGGCTGGATGTGCGACGAGGACGCCTTTTACGTCAACCCGACGGGCCGGTTCGTTATTGGCGGGCCGGACGGGGATGCGGGGCTGACCGGCCGCAAGATCATCGTCGACACCTATGGCGGCGCGGCGCCGCATGGCGGCGGGGCTTTCTCCGGAAAGGATCCCAGCAAGGTCGACCGGTCCGCGGCGTACGCGGCGCGCTATCTGGCGAAGAACGTGGTCGCCGCGGCCCTGGCCGATCGTTGCACCATCCAGCTCAGCTACGCGATCGGCGTACCTCACCCGTTGTCGCTCTTCGTGGACACCCACGGCAACGGACAGGTGGACGAGACTGCGCTCGCCGGCGTGTTGCGGCAGCTCATGGACCTGAGCCCCCGGGGCATTCGCGACCACCTCGGCCTCGATAAGCCGATATTCGCGCGTACCGCCTGCTACGGGCATTTCGGGCGGGCGCCGGAGCCCGACGGCGGGTTCTCCTGGGAGAGGACGGATCTGGTCGACGACCTCAAGTCCGCCTTCTGACGGGGCGCCCCGGGCGCCTCGGATCGCCATGGCACCGGGGCCTGAACGGCAACAGCAACGCTATTATGGTCGCCGCCACGGGCGCGCCCTGCGGCCCGGGCGCCGGCGGCTGTTGCGCGAGCTTCTGCCGCGGCTCCGAATCGATATCGACGCCGAGGGCGGCCCTGTCGATCCGAACCAGCTCTTCGACTTCGAAGCACGCGCGATCTGGCTCGAGATCGGCTCCGGCTCCGGCGAACACGTAGCCTGGCAGGCCGAGCGCGCACCCGACTTCGGCTTCATCGCCGCCGAACCATACATCAACGGCGTGGCCAGCCTGCTCTCCCGGATCGCCACGGGCAAATTGCGGAACATCCGCATATTGCCGGATGACGTCCGGCCGCTCCTCAAAAGACTGCCCGGTTGCTCGATCGATAGGATTTTCGTCCTGTTTCCCGATCCGTGGCCAAAAGCACGGCACCGGGACCGGCGCCTGATAAGCCGTGATACCCTTGACGAGCTCGCGCGCATCATGCGGCCAGGAGCCGAGTTACGACTGGCCACCGACGATATGGGGTACCTGCGCTGGATGCTCCGACATCTCGTCGATCACCCGGATTTCGAATGGTTGGCTCGTCGCCCGAACGACTGGCGCGCGCGTCCCAAAGACTGGCCGCAAACCCGCTACGAGCTGAAAACGCGGCGCGAGGGCCGAGATGCGGCCTATTTGCGTTTCCGACGCAAATAACGCACCGACTTTCCGTGCGATTGGGCTTGCGTATAAGGGGCGATTCCCTATATTTCTCGGTAATAAACCCGATACCTGGAAACAGGTTGAAAAGGGTGGCCCGAAGGGCCGCCCGTTTTGTTTCTGACGACCGAAAGGCTAGGCTTGAGCCTCGTAAGCGACACGACAGAAACGGACCGTCTTGTAGAGTTCATCGATCCAACGCTCCGGTCGATGGGCTACGAAATCGTGCGTGTCATGTTCACCGGCGCCGGAACGCGCAGGTTGCAGATCATGATCGACCGCGCCGATGGAGAGACGGTCACCATCGACGACTGCGGCCAGGTCTCGCGCTCGATTTCCGCGCTCCTTGACGTGGCGGATCTCCGCGACACGCCGTACGACCTGGAAATCAGCTCGCCCGGTATCGACCGACCGCTGACGCGACGTCGAGACTTCGACAGATTTGCGGGCTTCGAAGCAAGAATTGAGCTCAAGGCGCTGATCGATGGACGGCGGCGTTTTCGCGGTCGGCTCAAGGGCGTTGCCGGGGACTCCGTGCGCCTGTGCGGCCAATCGGGCGAAATCGATCTGCCATTCGATGCAATTCAAAAGGCCAAGCTTGTAATGACCGACGAGTTGTTGACTGCATCCCAGCTCAGGGGACCACGGTCACCAGAAAAAGGAACTTGAACCATGGAGAGTGCGGTAGGACCGAGTCGGGTGGAAATGCTCGCGGTCGCGGACGCGGTGGCACGGGAGAAGGGCATCGACCGGGAGGAAGTGCTCGAGGCGATGGAGCAGGCGATTCAAAAAGCCGGTCGCTCCAAGTACGGGCCGGAGCACGACATTCGCGTCAATATCAACCGCAACACGGGCCAGATCCACCTCTACCGCTATCGAGAGGTCGTCGAGGAAGTGGAGGACGAGCACACCCAGCTCACCCTGGATGTCGCCCGTCGGGAAAAAAGCGACGCCGAAATCGGCGATTTCCTCATCGACGAGCTACCGCCGATTGACTTTGGCCGCATCGCCGCGCAGACGGCCAAGCAGGTCATCGTTCAGCGGGTCCGGGATGCGGAGCGCGAGCGCCAGTACGAGGAATACAAGGACCGCGTCGGCGAGATCGTCAACGGCCTGGTCAAGCGGGTCGAGTACGGCAACGTCACGGCCGATCTGGGGCGGGGCGAGGCCGTGCTGCGCCGCGACGAGACAGTCCCTCGCGAGAGCTTCCGCACCGGCGACCGCGTCCGCGCCTTCATCTACGACGTCCGGCGCGAGCCCCGGGGGCCGCAGATCTTTCTCACGCGTGCTCGGCCGGAGTTCATGAAGGCGCTGTTCGCTCAGGAGGTCCCGGAAATCTACGACAACATCATCGAGATCAGAGCGGCCGCCCGCGATCCCGGAAGCCGCGCAAAGATTGCCGTGATCTCGAACGACACCTCCATCGATCCCGTCGGCGCGTGCGTGGGCATGCGCGGCAGCCGCGTCCAGGCGGTCGTGGGTGAGCTCCAGGGTGAGAAGATCGACATCATTCCCTGGTCGCCGGACCCCGCCACCTTCGTCGTGAACGCGTTGGCGCCAGCGGAGGTCTCGAAGGTCGTCCTCGACGAGGAGGCGCACAAGATCGAGGTCGTCGTGCCCGACGACCAGCTCTCCCTCGCCATCGGGCGCAGGGGCCAGAACGTGCGCCTGGCGACGATGCTCACCGGTTGGGACATCGACATCCTGACCGAAGAGGAGGAGTCGCGGCGCCGGCAGGAAGAATTCATGAAGCGGAGCGAGATGTTCATGGAGGCGCTCGACGTCGAGGACGTCATCGCCCACCTGCTCGTGACCGAGGGCTTCTCGTCGATCGAGGAGGTGGGCTTCGTGCCGATCGAAGACATCTCGGGAATCGAGGGTTTCGACGAAGAGATCGCCGAAGAGCTGCAAACGCGGGCCCGGACCTGGCTGGCGGAGCGCGACGCGAAACTCGACGTCGAGCGCAAGAAGCTGGGAGTCGACGATGACGTGGCGACGATCGAAGGCTTGACGCCGAGCCTCGCCGTGAAACTCGGCCAGCGCGGCATCAGGACCCTCGACGACCTGGCCGATCTGACCGGCGACGAGCTCAGGTTCCTGCTGATGGACGGGGAAACGGAAAAGACCCTGGACGATCTCGCCCAATTGGAAGAGCCGGATCTGTTCCGTCTGCTGGCGCCGAGCCCGCTGTCCCCGGAAGAGGCGGACACGATCATTATGGCGGCCAGGAGTCACTGGTTCGATGACGAAGAGGCAGCGGCGGAAAGCGCTTCCGAGCCGGTGGATGAGGCGGTCGTCTGAACGGGAGCGAGAATGCCTTGAGAACCGGGGACGCAATGGCGGAGACAGCCGATACATACGACGGCACCATGGGCCTCGGGGCTGGGGAGGAGAACCCACGTGCCCCTTTTCGGCGCTGTATCGTGACGGGATCGGTGATGCCGAAGTCCGCGCTCGTCCGCTTCGTCCTCGGGCCCGGGGGCAACGTCGTCCCCGACGTGGAGGGCCGGCTGCCTGGACGCGGTTTGTGGACCGGTGCGCGCCGCGATATAGTCTCGGCGGCCTGTGTCAAGAACGCCTTCACGCGCGCGGCACGGCGCCCGGCCCAGGCGCCAGCCGACCTGGACGGGCAGGTCGAACAACGACTCGCCGAGCGTTGCATCGACCTGCTCGGGTTGGGCCGGAGGGCAGGCGAAACGGTTTTCGGCTTCGATCAGGTCCAAGCCTGGCTGAGGACCGCGCGAGCGGGCGGCGCCGGCTCGGTGCTCATATCCGCGTCGGATGCAGCCACCGACGGGCGGAGCAGGCTGGATCGGCTGGCGGCGCGGGCGGCGCCTCGGCTCGCCCGGATAACGGTTCTGACGGCGGGTGAGCTGGGACGCGCGTTCGGCCGCGAGCGTATCGTCCATGTGGGCCTCTCGAGGGGACGACTCGCCGCACGCTTGGTGGAGGAAGCGGGCCGCCTCTCGGGATTTCGCCCTGGGGCCGGCGGCGAGGGCTGGTGATGGTAAAGCGACGGTCGGACAGGAACGATGGATAGCACGGAAAAGGAAAAAACAACGCGCAAGCCGCTGAAGGTTTCCCGACCCGGGCGGCTCGAGTTGCGTAAGACCGTCGAGTCGGGTCAGGTGAAGCAGAGCTTCAGCCACGGTCGCTCGAAGACCGTCACCGTGGAGGTCAAGCGCAAGCGCACATTTACGGCCGGTGCCGGTGGGCGCATGACCGAGGTCAAGACACCTCCTGCTCCAGAGCCGGAGCCTATCCAGCCGGAGACGACCGTGGAGGCGGCGGAAGTCGAGTTGGAGACGCCGACACCGAAGCGGACACTCACCGATCAAGAACGCGCCGCCCGCATTCGCGCGCTCGAGGATGCGAAACGCGCGGCCGAGGAAGCGGCCAAGGAGCAAGAAGCCGAAGAGGCTCGGGAAGCGTTGCGCATCGGTCGCGAGGTGGCCGAACGCGCCGAGGAGGAGGAACGGCGCCGCGTCGAGGACGAACGCACCCGCCGACGGGTCGAGGAAGAAGCACGCGCGAAGACGGAATCCGAGTCGCGCCGGCTGGCCGAGGAGGCGGCGCAACGCGCGGCCGACACCGAACGGCGTCGTCGCGAGGGCGAGCCGACCCCGGCCGAAGGCGCCGCCGAGGAACAGCCCGAGGCACGGGCGAAAAAGCCGCAAAAAGCAGCCCCGGCTCGCGGCACCCGACCGCGCGGCGAACGTCGCAGAACCGGAAAGCTGACGATCAGTCAGGCCCTCGATGAGGAAAGCGGCGAGCGGAGACGCAGCGTGGCCGCCCTCAGGCGCCGTCAGGAGCGCGAACGGCAGCGGGCGCACGGCCAACCCCTGCAGGCGCAACCCGCACGTAAGGTGCTCCGCGAGGTGGTGATCCCGGACACGATCACCGTCGGCGAGCTCGCCAACCGTATGGCCGAACGGAGCGCAGAGGTCATCAAGGCGCTCATGAAGATGGATGTGATGGCGACGATCAATCAATCCATCGACCAGGACACGGCGGAGCTCGTCGTGGAGGAGTTCGGCCACAGCGTGAAGCGCGTGTCCGCGGCGGACGTCGAGATCGGCGTAGGCGGCGAGCCCGATGAAGACACGGCGCTTCACCCACGCGCGCCCGTGGTCACGGTCATGGGTCATGTGGACCACGGCAAGACGTCGCTCCTGGACGCGTTGCGCGAGACCGACGTGGTCAGTCGCGAGGCCGGGGGAATCACCCAGCACATCGGCGCCTATCAGGTGGGGCTGGAATCCGGAGCCCGCATCACCTTCATAGATACGCCCGGCCACGAGGCCTTTACCGCTATGCGCCAGCGTGGCGCCCAGGTCACCGATATCGTAATTCTCGTCGTGGCCGCGGACGACGGGGTCCAACCTCAGACCATCGAGGCGATCAATCACGCCCGCGCCGCCGACGTTCCCATTGTGGTGGCACTCAACAAGATCGACCGACCGCAGGCAGATCCACAGCGGATCAGGAACGAGCTGCTCAAGCACGAGATCATCACAGAGGACCTCGGCGGCGAGATACAGTGCGTGGAGGTCTCGGCGACGGAGAAGACAAACCTGGACAAGCTCGAGGAGGCGGTGCTGCTGCAGTCGGAGATCCTCGAGCTCAAGGCCAACCCCAATCGCCCGGCGTTCGGCGCCGTGGTCGAGGCGAAACTGGAACGCGGTCGTGGTCCCGTGGCCACGCTTCTGGTCGAGAAGGGCACCCTTAAGGTCGGAGACGTCTTCGTCGCCGGCGGCGAATGGGGCCGCGTGCGGGCGCTCCTGGACGACCACCAGAATCCCGTCGAGAGTGCCGGCCCGTCGGTGCCGGTCGAGGTTCTCGGGCTGAACGGAACGCCCCAGGCGGGCGACGAGTTCGCCGTCGTCGAGAATGAAGCTCGAGCACGGGAGATTACCGACTACCGCCAGCAGCAGCTCAGAGACCAGCGAACCACGACCCGCGGCAGCCTCGAACAGATTTTCGGCAAGATCTCGGCTGGGGAGAAGGCCGAGGTGCCGATCGTCATCAAGGCCGACGTGCAGGGCTCGGCGGAGGCCATCGCCGACGCCATCGAAAAGCTGGGCACCGAGGAGGTCCGGGCCCAGGTGCTGCACAGCGGCGTCGGCGGGATCACCGAGTCGGACATCTCGCTCGCGGCCGCGTCGGGTGGCGTGGTCATCGGCTTCAACGTCCGGGCGAATCCACAGGCGCGCGACCAGGCGAAGAGAACGGACGTCGAAATACGCTACCACTCGATCATTTATAACGTCGTGGACGACGTGAAGAAGCTGCTCGAGGGCAGACTGGCCCCGGCCATCGAGGAGACCCATCTCGGAAGCGCCGACATCCGCGAGATCTTCAACATCAGCAAGGTCGGCCAGGTGGCGGGCTGTCTGGTGACCGACGGCGTGATGCGGCGCGGTTCGAAGGCGAGGTTGCTGCGCGACAGCGTGGTCGTCCATGAAGGAGACGTGGGCACCCTGCGCCGGTTCAAGGAAGATGTCCGCGAGGTGCGCGACGGTTACGAGTGCGGCGTGGCCCTGGAGAACTACCAGGACATCCGTACCGGCGACGTGATCGAGTGCTACGAGGTCAAGGAGGTTGCGCGCCAGCTGTAGGCGCCACGAGCCGGACGCGGGTCCGCCGACGGACATCGGGTCCAGCTCACCGGGGATGGCATGGTAAGACGCACGGGCACGTCGCGCTTTGGCCGGCCGCCGAGCCAGCGGCAGCTGCGCAT
>JBHICL010000046.1:0-12905 GCA_046759605.1 Alphaproteobacteria bacterium
GGCCGCGACGCCCCGGCGGGGAACGTTTCAGGGCGTCGGCTGCCACGGGGTGCGGTTCGATCTCGTCGGGCCGGGACGGCCAAACGGCCTGGCCCTGGGCATACGCCTGCTTCATCACCTTGCGACGGATTACCCGGATTTCCGCTGGGTTCGCGCCGGGACGCCGGGGTCCGAAGCATCCGCCGACCGCTACTTCATCGACCTGCTCGTGGGAGATGACGGGCTGCGTCACGCCCTCGAGTGGGGGACAACGGCGGAAGCGATCCTTGCCGAGTGGACGGTGGCGGCCTAGCTCAACCGAACCGGCTGACCTTCCACGAACACCGCAACGAGCGTGAGGTCGCTTTCCATGACCACGAGGTCGGCCCAGGCGCCCGGCTCGATACGCCCCCGATCGGCGATACCCAGGAAGTCGGCCGGGTAGGTGGCAAGACGCCGCACGGCATCGTCGGGCTCGAGGCCAAGGGCGATGAGGTTCCTGAACGCCTGGTCCATGGTGAGCGCGCTGCCCGCGAGCGTGCCATCGGCCAGATAGACCGTGTTGCCGCGTTTTCTCACACTGTGCCGACCCAATGGATACTCGCCATCCGGCATCCCGGCCGCCGCCGTCGCGTCGGTCACACAGAAAAGCTTGGGCACCGCGCGCAACGCCGTCTTGATGGCGCCCGGATGGACGTGCACGAAATCGGGGATGATGGCCGCGTAACGGGCCTCGGCGAGCGCCGCGCCCACCACCCCGGGCGTCCGATGGTGCATGGGAGTCATGGCGTTGAACAGGTGCGTGAACCCGGCCGCCCCCGCCGCGAGCGCCGCCAGGGTCTCGTCGTAATCAGCGGCGGTGTGGCCGAGCTGGACCCGGACCCCACGCCCGGCAAGGTGCGCAATCAGCCGGTGGCCGGGATCCACCTCCGGCGCAAGCGTCACGACCCGAACCTCCACCAGCTCGAGGAGGCGGTCGATCAGGCCACGGTCGGCCGGCCGCGCGTATGGCGGCTGGGCGCCCAGCTTCTCGGGACTGATGCACGGTCCCTCCAGGTGCGCCCCCAGCACCCGGGCCTCCTGCCCCTCCCTGGCCGCCGCCACCCGCGCGATAGCGCGGGCCGCGGCCTCCAGATCCTCCGACGGCGCGGTGACCGTGGCCGGCAGGAACGACGTCGTGCCGTGTCGCGCATGCATCCGGGCGACCGTCCGCACCGCGTCGGCCGTGCCCGCCATCACGTCGGCGCCACCGCCGCCCGGCACGTGCAGATCGATGAAACCCGGAAACACCATGGGTGCGCTGGACGGCACCGGCCGCGCTTCGACGCCTTCGATACGATCGCCGAACCGGAGCCGCCCGGTCCGCCACCCCTCTGGGGTCAGGATCCGCCCCTCGACCTCCATCGCCTCACCCCTCGCTACCGATGAAGAAGCGCTCCTCGGGCGCTCGCGCGCGAGCGAGCAACAGCGCGCCCGAGAGCGCGTCGCCGAGCGCGGGACGCATCCAGCGCCTGAGAGCTTCGGGCAAATACGGCTCGAACGGCCCGGCCAGGCCGCCCACGAGCGCAAACGGCGCCTCCCGCGCCGGATCGAGCGCCGTGGCCAGCCGGTCGATCTCCACCCCGGCCGCCCGGGCCAACCGCAGCGCATGCGAATCGCCGTCGGCAGCGTGTTCCAACACGACCGGCGCCAGCTCCGCGTATTTCGTCGACGGCGCCGCGTGCAGCCAGTCGAGAATCGCCTCTCGCGTTCCGCCCAGGTGATCGAGAACGGCGCGGTGGAAGCCGGTCGGCGACGGCGTGTCGAAGTGACGGCCGTCCAGCACCTCGAGTGCCTGGCGAATGGCCCGGTGTCCCAGCCAGGACCCGGAGCCGGCGTCATCGATGGGAAACCCCCACCCGCCGGCCATGCGTGCGCGACCGTCGGCATAGATGCGGTAGCCCACCGATCCGGTGCCGACGGAAACCACGGCCCCGGCCGCGCCGCCGTGCGCGCCCAGTGCGGCGATGTAGGCGTCGGAAGCGACATGAAGACGGGCAAGTGTCGGCGCGGCGGCGACAAAGGCGCGCCGCATGGTTTCGTTGTTGACACCCGCCAGGCCCAGGCCCATGGCGCAGCCTGACAGCGCGGTAGCGGGATCCCGGCCCGCTTCCGAAAGCAACGCGCCCAGGGCGGGCAAGAGATCGCGCCAGGCGGATTCACCTTTGAGCGTGAGGCTGGTGGGCCCCAGCTGTAGACGCGTGAGACGCCGACCTTCGGCATCATGGAGGGCCATGTCGGTGCCGGTGGCCCCGCCGTCGACGGCAACGTACAGCCGGGGCTGCAACGCTACTCCGCCGCCTCGAGCCGGCGAGGAGCGGACACCAGCGATACCGCCTCGCGCACCACTTCGATCCCTGCACTCGGCTGGTGCGCGTTTTCCGCCAGATGCCGCCGCCAGGCGCGTGCGCCTTGCTGGCCGTTGAACAGTCCCAGGACGTGCCGCGTGATCGCCTTGAGCGGCGTGCCCTGGTCGAGCTCCTCCTCGATATAGGGGATGAGTCGCTCGACCAGATCGTGGCGCGAACGCGGCCCCTCCCTCTCGCCAAAGAAGCGCCGGTCGACCCCGGCCAGAAGATACGGGTTCTGATACGCCGCCCGTCCGAGCATGACGCCGTCCACGTGGACCAGGTGCCCCGCCACCTCCTCGAGGGTCTGGACGCCGCCGTTCACGGTCACGTGCAGGCGCGGACATGCCGCCTTCAACCCATATACCAGGTCGTAGCGCAGCGGCGGCACCTCGCGGTTCTGCTTGGGACTCAGGCCCCGGAGCCAAGCCTTGCGGGCGTGCACGATGAAGCGCTGGCAGCCCGCGCCGGCGACAAGCCTGACGAAGCGCCTGAGAGACGTCCACTCGTCCTGATCGTCGATGGCGATGCGGTGCTTGACCGTCACCGGGACCGACACCACGCGCCGCATGGCCTCGACCGAACGGGCCACGAGATCCGGCTCCGCCATGAGACAGGCGCCGAACCGCCCCGACTGAACCCGGTCCGACGGACAGCCGACGTTCAGATTGACCTCGTCGTAGCCGAAGTCCTCTGCGATACGCGCGGCCTCGGCCAGGTCCCCGGGCTCGGCGCCGCCGACCTGCAGGGCTACAGGATGCTCCGCCGGGTGGAAGGCCAGGAGGCGGAAACGGTCGCCATGGAGAATAGCCCCGGCCGTGACCATCTCCGAGTACAGTAAGACGCGCCGGCTGATGAGCCGCAGGAAATAACGGCAGTGCCGGTCGGTCCGTTCCATCATCGGCGCGACGGAGACCGGCATGTGGAAGTGCTCGCCCATGGCATAAGAGATAAGCGATCCAGGCCCGGAGGTTAAGCGCTACGCACGCCCGGCCGCCCAATCCTACCGGTTGCGCCGGCGTGGCGGAACGATCAAGCTGGACGAATCGAGCCGCCGGCTTCTTAATGGGCGGCCTCGACAGGACCCTTGGGATGCGGACATGAAGTGCATACTCGTCCCCCTCGAGGACAGCCCGGTCCTTCCGTCCGTTCTGGAAACCGCCTTTCTCACCGCAAAGCGCTTCGATGGCCATATCGACGTGCTGCAGATGCGCGCCACGTTGAGCGGCGTGATGGCCGTGGGTCTCGACGGGTTCGCGGCCACGCCCAGCATGGTGGAAAGCTTCGAGCAGAGCGAGCAGGAGCGCAGTCGTCGCGCACGAAAGACCTACGAGGAGTTCGTGCGCGGCAAGCGCCTCGACGAGGGCGGGGCGGCGGCACCTGACATCGGGCTCTCGATCAACCTGGCGGAGGAGACGCTGCCCAGCCACGAAGTCGTTGGGAGCCGCGCCCGCGTCTACGATCTCACCGTCGTCGGCCGACCCGTGCCGAGCGAGACCAGCCCTACGATGAGCTTGCTGGAGGCGGCGCTATTCGAAAGCGGCCGCCCGATCCTCATCGCACCGCCGAAGCCACCGACCGACCTGGGCGACCGGATCGTTGTCGCATGGAACGGCAGCACCGAGACCGCGCGCGCGGTATCATGCGCGCTGCCGTTTCTCACGCACGCGGACGAGGTCGTGGTGCTGAGTGTCGAGAACGGCATGGTCCCGGGGCCAAGCGGCGAGGAGGCCGCTGCCCATCTGCAACGACACGACGTGCCGGCACGGGCGGTCCAGGTGGCGGGCGAGGGCAAGGCCCCGGGCCCCGTGCTCCTCGACGAGAGCGCGGCCCTCGGCGCGGACCTGCTCGTCAAGGGGGCTTACACCCACAGCCGGCTACGGCAGATGATCTTCGGCGGCGCAACCAGCCACATCCTGAGCAACGCCGAGCTGCCGGTCCTGATGAGCCACTGAGAGGCGCCGGGCGTCACTCCGCCGCCATGGGCAGCGGCGTCGCCAACGACGCGAAGTCGTCGAGCACCTCGGCCAGGTTCTCGCCGTAGCGTATGCTGCTGTCGCGGAAGTCCATCAGGACGTAACGGCCGCTCAGGCTGCGCCCGATGCTGAACAGCGGCTGCGTCGCGCCGGGAAGGTGCACATTGAAGTAGTCGAACCCGCAGTCCTGCCAACGTTCGATGCGCGTCCACAGACCGGCCCGAATCATGACTTCGGCGATCCGCTCGATCACCCGCACATCGCGCATGGTGAGCCAATTGCCGTGGGTGGTGAGGATGAAGTTCATGCGCTCCGCCGCCGGCGTTGCGACTCGCAGCCTAGGCGCACTGTCAACGGCGATGCGAACGGGATTCGGGGCTATGCCGCGATCCTTTTTGTTACCTCGATTTCGGAACCAGCCCACTTCGTTTGAAATCCATCTATTCCCACTCCACCGTGCCCGGCGGTTTCGACGTCACGTCGTACACCACCCGGTTGATACCGCGGACCTCGTTTACAATCCGTGTAGCTACCCTGGCCAGAAAGGCATGGTCGAAGGGATAGCTGTCGGCGGTCATGCCGTCGAGGGAGGTGACCGCCCGCAACGCGCAGACCCGGTCGTAGGTCCTGGCATCCCCCATGACGCCCACCGTCCGCACCGGCAGGAGCACCGCGAAGGCCTGCCAGATGGCGTCGTACAGCCCGGCACGGCGGATCTCCTCCAGAAAAATGGCGTCCGCCTTGCGCAGCGTATCCAGCTTCTCCCGGCTCACCGGGCCCGGTATGCGGATGGCGAGGCCGGGTCCGGGGAACGGATGCCGGCCGACCACGCTCTCAGGCAATCCCAGCTCGCGACCCAACGCGCGCACGTCGTCCTTGAACAGCTCCCGCAACGGCTCGACCAGCGCCATGTTCATGCGCTCCGGCAAGCCGCCCACGTTGTGGTGCGATTTGATCGTGGCGCTCGGGCCGCCAAACGAGCTCGTGGACTCGATGACGTCGGGGTAGAGCGTGCCCTGGGCCAGGAAGTCCGCACCGCCGAGCTTGCCGGCTTCTTCCTCGAAGACGTCGATGAACGTGTTGCCGATGACCCTTCGTTTTTCCTCGGGGTCGCCGACACCGTCGAGCCGGTCGAGGAAGACGTGGGCCGCGTCCACGCGGACGAGTGGCATGTTGAAGCGGCTGCGGAAGAGCTCGACCACCTGGTCAGCCTCCCCCTCCCGCAACAGACCGTGATCGACGAAGATGCAGGTGAGCCCGTCTCCCACGGCCTCGTGGACCAGTACCGCGACGACGGAGCTGTCGACGCCGCCGGACAGCGCGCACAGGACGCGCGCGCCCGCCACCTGTTCGCGAATGCGCGCGATGGCGGCCTGGCGAAACGCCGCCATGGTCCAGCTTCCCGAGCATCCGCATAGCTCGCGGGCGAACTTGCGCAGCAGCTCGGCGCCGTGCGGCGTGTGCGCCACCTCCGGATGAAACTGGACGCCGTAGAAGCGGCGGCGATCGTCGGCGATGATCGCGTAAGGCGCCCCGTCGCTCGTGCCCACGGCGCGAAATTCGGCGGGAAGCGCGACGACGCGATCCCCGTGAGACATCCACACCTCTTCGCGGGCGCCTGGCCGCCAGACGCTGTCGAAGAGATCGCAGGGCTCGGTGATCTCCACGAACGCGCGACCGAACTCCTGGTGGTCCGAGTACTCGACCGCGCCGCCAAGCTGGGCGCACATCACCTGCTGCCCATAACAGATGCCGAGGACCGGCACGCCCATCTCGAAGAGAACCGGATCCGCGATCGGCGCCTCGTGCGTGGTCACGCTCGCCGGTCCGCCGGACAGGACAATACCTCGAGCCGAGAACCGGTCCAGAAAACGCCCGCCCACCCGGTCGCAGGGATGGATCTCGCAATAGACACCGGCTCGCCTGATCGTGCGCGCAATGAGCTGCGTAACCTGCGAACCAAAGTCGACGATCAGGATCTTTTCCGATGGAACCAAATCGGGCATCGACCCCCGAACAACTCTCAGATGCGAGTAGATAGCCCATCCGACGAGTCCACGCCAGCACAACGGTGGTCACGGTGGGCGCCGGACGCGCCGTAAGCCGTTGCTCGACAGCACGCGTTCGGGCACCATCGCCTCGACAGGCGGGCATCATCCGGGGAGCTCGATCCACATGAACCATCTTCCGCTCATGGCGCGTTTCAACGCCTGGGCCAACGAGCGAATCTACGACTGCGCCGGCCGGCTGCCGGACGACGACTACCGGGCCGACCGCAAGGCCTTCTTTGGCTCCGTGCACGCGACCCTCAATCACCTCCTGGTGGTCGACCGGCTGTGGACCGGTCGCATCGAGGGCCAGGACAGGGGAATCCGTTCCCTCGATCAGATTCTGTACGACGACTTCGCCGAGCTGCGGATAGCGCGACGGAAGGAGGATCGCCGCCTGATCGAGCTGGTGGACGGGCTCGACGAGAAGCGCCTCGAGGCTCCCGTTCGCTTTCGGCGAATCATCGGCGATGGAGAGGAAGAAGCTCGCACCGGGCACATTCTCATCACCCTCTTCAACCACCAGACACACCACCGTGGCCAGGTCCACACTCTGCTCACCCAGTGCGATATCGTCCCGCCGCCTTTGGACGTGCTCTATTTCCTGGAAGAGCTGGGCGAGATCGGCGCGCCCGGAACGATAGGCGGAGATTAGTCCGCGACCCGACGGTGCGACCGCAAGGCAGGCGTGGTCACCGGGACATGGCGTCGCCGGAGCGATCGGCGCGAACGCCCCGCGCCGGCAACACCAGCTTCTCCCAGGCGTAGGCCAGCTCCGCGAGGTCGGTGCCGGCGAACCGCTCCATACGCTCGGCGGCCCTCCGACCCCCCATGGCCTCATAGAAGAACCTGGACGGGTTCGCTTCGAGCACCCAGATCACGGCGCCATCGTGCCCGTGCGATGAGAGATGATCGAAGGCCGCCGCCAGCAGCTCGCGGCCGAGGCCCAGCTCCTGATAGTCCGGCCAGACATACAGAGCATAGACCTCACCCACGCCCGCAAGGTTCCGCGGCAGCCCTTCCGCCCGCGCCGCTCCGCAGCTGACGAACCCGACCACGCCGGAGGGGGAGTGGTCGGCGACGAACACGCCGTTGCGGCCCGCCGGGCGCGCGAGAAAGTTGCTCCAGGAGGCGGCATTGCGCGTAAGCGACATGCGGACGAGGTACTCATCGGGAACGACGCCCGCGTACGTGGCGCGCCAGGTATCGACGTGGACGCGCGCGATCGAGGTGGCGTCCTCGGCATTGGCGGGCCGTACGCCGCTCACGCCGCGCGCTCCATAACGGCGGCATACACGCCGTCCGTGCCGTTCCGGGCGGGACTGAGGTTCAGGGCGAACCCCGATGCCGGGCACGCGCCACCCACGGCCTCCCGCCAGGCCCGCCGCACGCCCACCGGCTTGAAGTCGCGATGTCGGGCGAGAAATCCTTCCAACTGCTCGTCGTTCTCCTCGCGCAAGACCGAACAGGTCGCATAAATCAGACGCCCACCAGGCTTGACCAGGCGCGCACCGTCCCTCAACAGCCTGGCCTGCACCAAAGGATACCGCACCAGATCGTCGGGGCTGAGCCGCCAGCGTGCGTACGGCCGCCGGCGCCACGACCCCGTGCCGCTGCAAGGCGCGTCGATCAGCACGCGGTCCGTTTGCGCCTCGATCACTTTGGGCCAGTCGTCCTCGGTCTGCAACGGCTTCAACTCCACGCAGCCGACGCCGGCGCGCCTCAGCCGGGGCTTCATCCGGCGCAGCCGGTAGGGAGCGCTGTCGCAGGCAATCACCCGTCCCCGGTCCTCCATGGCCGCGGCCAGCGCCAGGGTCTTGCCGCCGGCGCCCGCGCACAGATCGACCACCGTCTCGCCGGGTCGCGCCCCGACGATAAGGGCGAGAAGCTGGCTGCCCTCGTCCTGAGGCTCGATGAGCCCGTCCCGAAACGCCCGGTGATTGCCGAGCACGACGCGCTCGGCGAGGCGCAGCCCCCATGGCGAGAGCGGCGTGGGCACGGCCTCCAACCCTTCGGCCGTGAGCGCCTCCAGCGCCGCCTCCCTGGACGCCTTGAGCGTGTTCACACGGAGATCGACCGGCGCCGGGCGGTTGAGCGCACGCATTTCGGCAACGAACGCCTCGCCGAAAGCCTCGACGAGAGACGCGCCCAGCCATCCCGGATAGTTGAGCCATGCCGACACCGGCATCGAGGCATCGGCATCGGCCTGCGCCCCGAGGGCGTCCACCCAGCGTGCCTCGTCACCGGTCAAGGGCGCCGGATCGTGCTCCCGGCCGCTGAACACTTCCGCGAATTCGCGCCGAGACCAGCCTTCGCCGAGGACCAGCTCGGCGATCACCCAGGTTCGGGCCACGTGCCCGGTCGCGCCGATGGCGGCGAGGTGCCAGCGCAGCCGGCCGAGCTGCCGGATGACCCGGTAGATCTGGTTCTGGACGGCCGCGCGGTCCCTGGCGCCGGCGTAGCGACGGCTTCGGAAGTAGCCGGAGATCGCGCGGTCGGCGGGACGCTTGCCCCGGGCGATGAGCTCAAGGAGCTCGATCGCGGCAGCGATGCGGCCTCCCGGCGTCATCGCGGTCGACGGACCCCGCGATGCCCGGCTCAGGCGCCGCGGCGGTAGTTCGGCGCCTCGCGGGTGATGGCGACGTCGTGGACGTGGCCCTCCCGCAACCCGGCACTGGTGATGCGCAGGAAGCGGCAGTTGCGCTGCATCTCGGCAATCGTCGCATTGCCGGTATAGCCCATGGCCGCGCGCAGACCACCCATGAGCTGGTGGATCACGTTCGCCGCCGGACCCTTGTAAGGAACCCGTCCCTCGATCCCTTCCGGCACCAGCTTGATGGAGTCAACGACCTCCGCCTGGAAATAGCGGTCGGCGGAGCCCCCCGCCATCGCGCCCAGCGAACCCATGCCGCGGTAGGCCTTGTAAGACCGGCCCTCGTAAAGAAACACCTCGCCCGGCGCCTCGTCCGTACCGGCCAGCAACGAGCCGATCATCACGCAGTCGGCCCCGGCCGCGATCGCCTTGGCGAGGTCGCCGGAGTACTTGACGCCACCGTCGGCGATCACCGGCACGTCCGCGGCGCGCCCGACCTCGACCACGTCCACGAGGGCGGTGAGCTGGGGCACGCCCACGCCGGCCACGATCCGCGTGGTGCAGATGGAGCCCGGTCCAATCCCCACCTTGACCGCGTCGGCGCCGACATCGATCAGGGCGCGCGCCGCGTCGGCCGTGGCTATGTTCCCCGCCACGATTTGCGCCCGGTTGCTCAGGCGCTTCACTTGCCCCACCTGCTCGATTACCGCGGCGGAGTGGCCATGGGCCGTGTCGACGACGATCACATCGACCCCGGCGTCGAGCAACAATTCCGCGCGCTCGAGACCGGCCGCGCCCGTGCCGGCGGCAGCGGCGACGCGCAAGCGGCCCCGTTCGTCCTTGCACGCGCTTGGGAAGCTCTCGGCCTTCTCGATGTCCTTGACGGTGATCAAGCCGATGCAGCGGTCCTCGTCGTCCACCACCACCAGCTTCTCGATGCGGTGCTGGTGGATGAGACGCTGCGCCTCCTCGCGGCTCACGCCTTCGCGCACGGTCACCACGTCGCGGGTCATCAGCTCCTCGACCGGCTGGGCCGGATCATCGGCGAAACGCACGTCGCGATTGGTGAGAATCCCGGCGAGCCGGCCGGATGGCCGATCGACCACCGGAATCCCGGATATGCGCTCGACGTGCATGAGCTCGAGAGCCTCGGCGAGGGATTGATCGGGCCCGATGGTGATGGGGTCGACGACCATGCCGGCCTCGAAGCGCTTGACCTTGCGCACCTCGTTGGCCTGCGACGCTGGTTCGAGGTTTCGGTGGATCACGCCGATCCCGCCGGCCTGTGCCATCGCGATCGCCATGTTGGCCTCGGTCACCGTGTCCATGGCCGATGACAGGAGTGGAATGCCAAGATCGAGCCCCCCCGTGAGGCGGGTCTCCGTCCTGGCCATGTTGGGATGAACCCGGGATTCCGCGGGCTCGAGAAGAACGTCGTCGAAGGTCAGAGCCTCGCGAATGTCCATGTCAACCTCACTCGCCTGAGCCAAGGTTGACGGGGCTTATATACACAACCCCCTCGGCGTGTCAAAGAAAGCAAGACCGGATGTACCTCGTTCACCCACTCCCGGCGCCGCGCCGACCCATGGCGAGCAGATAGAGCTCCGCCGATGCCCCGCGGCTGGCGCGCGGTTTGATCCGCCGCACGCTTTCATAGCGCCGACGTAAGGCGGCAAACAGCTTCGGCTCGTCGGCTCCCTGCAGCACCTTGACGAGCACCGTGCCTCCCGGCGCCAGCGCCTCCCCGGCAAAGGCGACCGCGGCCTCGGCGAGGGCCAGCGTCCGCAGGTGGTCGGTGGCCGCGTGGCCGGTGGACGGCGCCGCCATGTCCGACAACACCACGTCGGCGGGGCCACCGAGGACCCCGCGAAGCCGCTCCACGGCTCCATCGGCGAGGATGTCGGCCTCGATGAGCGTAGCGCCGGCGATCGGCTCCATGGCCACTTTGTCGAGCCCGACGACGACCCCACCCGTGCTGTCCGGACGGACGCGTTCCACCGCCACCTGGGTCCACCCGCCGGGGGCCGCGCCCAGATCCACGACCCGTTGCCCGGGCCTCAGAAAGCCGAAGCGATCGTCGATCTGGATCAGCTTGAAAGCGGCGCGTGACCGGTAGCCGCGGCGGTGCGCCTCGTGGACATAAGGATCGTTGAGCTGCCGCTCGAGCCAACGGGTCGAGCCGGCCTTGCGGCCCCGCCGAGACTTGACGCGTTCGTGGAGCGGACGGCCGCTCCCATCCTTGCGGGCCATGGAACTAAATTACGGCAACACCGCGCCACCGGCGAGAGGGGTGGCTTCTTCGCGGTCCGCCTCGGCCATCAGGTCAAGTAGGATTCCGTCGCGCAGACCGCGGTCCCCGACCCTAAGCCGTCCGACCGGCCAGATCCGACAGATGGCCTCGAGCACCGCGCACCCGCCGACCACGAGGTCGGCCCGATCGGGACCGACACAGGGAAGCGCCGCGCGTCCTGCGTAGTCGAGCTCGGCCAGGGAGAGGCTGGTGGCGGCGATGTCGTCGAACGACAGTGGCACGCCGTCGACGCGGGAGCGATCGTAACGATCGAGGCCCAGGTGAACGCCGGCCAGGGTCGTCACCGTGCCGGACGTACCCACCATCTGGACGTTGCCGGCGCGGACCTGCTCACCGATGCGGTACGCCACGTCAAAAGGTCGGATGAGAGCGTCCACGTGCTGGCAGATCGCCTCGTAGGTCCCGGGATCGACACGATCGCCGCCAAAGCGCTCGGAAAGCCCGACGACGCCGCAAGCGACCGAGAGCGCCCCCACGACCTCGGCGTCCACGGCGGCGGAGTCACCATTCCGGATCCGCAACCAGAGCAGCTGCGTGCTCCCGCCGCCTATATCGAAGAGCAACGCATAGCCGGTGCCCCGGTGAAACAGCGGCACACAGCCGCCAAGCGCAAGGCGCGCTTCCTCCTGGGCGTCGATGGTGTCGATGACGACGCCTGTTTCGTAGCGGACACGCCTCAGAAAGTCCTCCCGGTTGGCCGCGCGACGGCAGGCTTCGGTGGCCACGCTTCGAGCGCGGGTGACGCCGGACCGCCGCATCTTGCGGGCACAGACCTTGAGCGCGTCGATCGTCCTCGCCATGGCCGGCTCGGTCAGGGCGGCCCGCTCGGAGACCCCCTCGCCCAGCCGCACGATGCGCGAGAACGCGTCGAGCACCCGGAACCCGTTGCCGGCCGGTCGCGCGACCAGAAGGCGGCAGTTGTTGGTACCGAGGTCGAGGGCGGCATAGGTATGCGCCCACCGGCCCCTTACGACGCCGCGTCGTTCGACCAGGCGATCTGCGATCCGTTCGTCTCTCATGCCCGCGCGCTTTCCTCCGCGGTCGGCGAGACCGCGTTCGGTCAATTATTGCATTTATCAATGTACACGCTCGGGGCAACACCGCAAATCGACGCGATGGTCTCGGCGGACCTCGCTACACATCGGGCCGCCGATGTGCTAAACGGCACGGCCGCTGGGGGATCGTCTAACGGTAGGACAGCGGACTCTGACTCCGTAAGTGCAGGTTCGAATCCTGCTCCCCCAGCCACGCATTTTCCCCGCTAGAGCGGGATATTTGGCGGGGTTTCTGACGATGGGCTCCAGGAGCCGCTGTCGGAGGGCGTCTCGCCGGACCCGGCCCCCGCCGCCCACGGCCCCGAGACGCACTTCAGCGGCCTCTACAGCCGGCCCGCGGGGGTATGTGAGTCTTTACAGACACTTCCGAATCGTTCCTCAAGCGCCCGCAAGGAAGTGGGTTTTTACAGGCACTTCCGGGCCAGTTGCCGCAGCGAAGTGAGTCTTTGCAGGCACTTCCGGGCCGGTTCTCGAGACCGGCAGGGAAGCGAGTCTTTACAGGCACATCCGAGCCGGTTCTCGAGTTCCGTAGGGAAGCGAGTCTTTACAGGCACAT
>JBHICL010000047.1:0-12823 GCA_046759605.1 Alphaproteobacteria bacterium
GGGTTCGCCTGGCGGTGGATATCGGCGGCACGTTCACCGATGTGGCGCTCGAGGACGGGCGCCGCCGCGTCACCCTCAAGGTGCTGACCACGGCCGCCGCCCCGGAAGAGGGCGTCATCGAGGGCGTCCGCAACATCCTCGGCGAGGCGGATCTCGCGGCCAGCGACATCGCCACCGCGATCCACGGAACGACGCTTGCAACCAACGCGCTCATCGAGCGCAAGGGAGCGCGAACCGCTCTCGTCACCACGGAGGGTTTCCGGGACGTGCTCGAGACCGGCTACGAGAAACGCTTCGAGCAGTACGACGTCTTCATGGACAAACCGCAGCCCCTGGTGCCGCGCTACCTCCGGTTCACGGTGCCCGAACGCATCGCCGCCGACGGCGCCATCGTCGATCCCCTCGACGAGGACGCGGTCGCCGCCGTTGCCCAACGGCTGACGGACCAAAACGTCGAGGCGGTGGCGGTCGGTTTCCTGCACAGCTACGCGAACCCGGCGCACGAGGAGACGGCCGGCGGGATCCTGCGCCGGTCGCTCCCCGACGTCGCGGTCACGCTGTCCTCGCAAGTGAGTCCCGAGATCCGCGAGTACGACCGTTTCTCCACCGCATGCGCCAACGCCTACGTGCAGCCGCTGATGGCGGGCTACCTGATGCGGCTCGCGCGACTGCTCGAGGACGAGGGGCTCCGCTGTCCCCTCTATTTCATGATGTCGGGGGGCGGTCTCACGACCCTCGAGACCGCCGTCCGCCTGCCGATCCGCCTCGTGGAGTCCGGCCCGGCCGGTGGCGCCATCCTCGCCGGGCACATCGCCCATGAGCTGGGCCTCGCGGAGGCGCTGTCCTACGACATGGGCGGCACGACGGCGAAGATCTGTCTCGTCCGCGACGGCGAGGCGGAACGCTCGCGCGCCTTCGAGGTGGCGCGCATGTACCGGGATCTCAAGGGAAGCGGGCTTCCCGTGCGTATCCCGGTCATCGAGATGGTGGAGATCGGCGCCGGCGGCGGCTCCATCGCACGCGTGGATGCGATGCGGCGGATCACGGTCGGGCCCGACAGCGCCGGCTCCGAGCCCGGGCCGGCCTCCTATGGCGCGGGGGGCGCTCGAGCGACCGTCACCGACGCCGACCTCGTGCTCGGACGCCTGGACGCCGCGCGTTTCGCCGGCGGCAGGATCGTGCTCGACGAAGGCGCGGCGGCGCGGGCGGTCGGGAGCCATGTTGGCGCGCCCCTGGGCATGGACGTGGATTGGGCGGCGGCCGGCGTGAGCGAGATCGTCGAGGAGAACATGGCCAACGCGGCGCGGGTGCACGCCATCGAGCGGGGTCGCGTCATCGGCCGGCATACCATGATCGCGTTCGGCGGCGCCGCGCCCCTCCACGCGGCGCGACTCGCCGAGCGGTTGGGCATACGGCGCGTGGTCGTGCCCGCGGGCGCCGGTGTGGGCTCGGCCATCGGGTTTCTGCGCGCCCCGGTCTCCTATCAGGTGGTGCGCAGCCGCTATCAGCGTCTGAGCGACTTCGACCTTGCCGGGGTGAACGACCTGCTGGCCGCCATGCGCGCCGAGGCCGAGGGCATCGTCCGCGCGGGCGCCGCGGCGCTCGTCGAGAGCCGGTCCGTCGATATGCGCTACCTCGGCCAGGGTCACGAGCTGGCGGTGGACCTGCCCCTGCGCGCACTGGAGGCGAAGGATCTCGTCGCGCTGCGCCGGCGCTTCGAGGCGCTGTACGAGGCCCAGTACAAGGTGGTCATCCCGGAGATCGACGTGGAGCTGCTGACTTGGGCGGTGACGGTGGGCAGCGAAACCCCGGCGTCGCCGGAGCCGGCTGTCGCCGCGATGGAATCCGGCGACGCGACCGATGGCGCGCGCGCGGTCTTCGAGCCGACGACCGGGCAAAGGGAAGATACACCCCTGTTCTGGCGCCCACGGCTTGCGGCCGGCACGACCCTTGCCGGCCCGGCGATGATCGCCGAGGAGCAGACAACCACCGTCATTCCCCGCGGTTGGGACGCGGCGATCGACCGCCGCGGCTATATCGTGCTGGAGCGCCCCGACGACGCGGCGGCTGGAGCGGGGCGGCCGTGACGGGCGCGGACGACCTGAACGCCCGCGAGCGCATTCACATGCAGGTCATGTGGAACCGGCTCATCGCCGTCGTCGAGGAGCAGGCCCAGTCGCTGCTCAGGACCGCGTTCGGCTCGGTGGCGCGGGAGGCCGGGGATCTGTCGGCCGGCGTCTACAACGTCGAGGGTCGCATGCTGGCCCAGGCGGTGACCGGCACCCCGGGGCACGTGAACACCATGGCGGTCGCGGTGCGGCACTTCCTGGAACGCTTCCCGCTTGCGGAGATGCGGGAAGGGGACGTCTTCACGACCAACGATCCGTGGATGGGAACGGGACACCTGTTCGACTTCGTGGTGGTCACGCCCGCCTTCCGCCGCGGCGACCCGGTGGCGCTTTTCGCCTCCACCTGTCATCTGGTGGACGTGGGCGGTCTCGGCTTCGCCGCCGACGCGCGCACCGTCTTCGAGGAGGGTATCCAGGTCCCACACATGAAGCTCGTCGACCGGGGCCGGCTCAACGAGACCCTCATGGGGGTCATCCAGGCGAACGTGCGCGAGCCCGTCGAGGTCCAGGGCGACCTTCTGGCGCTTGTGAGCTGCAACGAGGTGGGGTGCGCGCGCCTCGTGGACATGATGGACGAGTTCGGCCTCACGTCCATCGACCGCCTGGCGGCGCACATCATCGAGCACTCGCGCGCGGCCACCCTCGAGGCGATCCGGCGCCTGCCCGCCGGGACCTACACCCACGAGATGACCCTCGACGGCTACGAGAACGAGATCCGGCTGGTCGCCACGATGGACGTCGGCGAGGACGGCATCCACGTGGACTACGACGGCTCGTCGCCCGCCTCGGACCACGGCATCAACTCACCCAAGTGCTACACCGACGCCTACACGGTGTTCGGCCTCAAGTGCATCGCCGCCCCGGCAATACCCAACAATGCCGGCTCGCTGGCGCCGTTCACCGTAAGCGCGCCCGACGACTCTATCGTCGATCCGCGGCGTCCGCGGGCGGTGACGGCCCGCCACGTGATCGGACAGATGCTGCCGGAGCTGGTGTTCGGCTGCCTCCATCAGGCCGTGGTGGGCGGCGTGCCCGCGGAAGGCGCGGGTTCGATCTGGGTGCTGGCCATGTCGGGGGCGGCGGGGGGCGGGGTACGCCCGTTCAACACGATGAGCGTGAGCGTTGGCGGCACCGGCGCGCGCCCGACCAGGGACGGGCTCAGCATGACGGCGTTCCCCTCCGGCGTAGGCGCCATTCCGGTGGAAGTGACCGAGGCGACGGCGCCGCTCCTCTTCCGCCGTCGCGAGCTCAGACCCGACTCCGGCGGCGCCGGCCGCCACAGGGGCGGCCTGGGCTCCGTCGTCGAGATCGAGTCCCGCTCGGGCGCGGCCTTCAACATCTCGGCCGGGACCTTCGACCGCCGGCGGTACGCGGCGCGGGGCCGCGACGGAGGCGAGTCCGGGGCGAAGGGGCGGTGCCGCCTCGAGAGCGGGCGAGAGCTCGCGAGCAAGGCCATCCACACCGTGCCCGCCGGCGACCGCCTGATCGTGGAGCTGCCCGGCGGCGGCGGCTTCGGCGAGCCGTTCGAGCGTGACCCGGAGCTGGTGGCGCGCGAGGTGCGGGACGGCCTGCTCACGCCAGAGGCCGCGCGGAGCGTCTATGGAGTCGCCGCGAGCGCCGAAGGCGCCCTGGACCCACGCGGCACGCGCCGGCTCAGGACCAGGTCCAATCGCTCACAGGATTGACACGAGACCACCCGCATTCGTGACCCGGCAAGGCAAGTAAAAGCATAGTCTTCCAGACTTTCTGCATTTACTTTTATTAACGAGGCTTAACAAAACGTCAAACATTGACCGCTTACCGTCGGGGCCCGAGAAGCATCGACAGCCGGCGTGATGACAGCAAAATTTTCAGTGGCCGTGGAGGGGGTTCGCAACTCCCAGCTGAGCGACACGGTCGACGTCTGCGCCAACGAAAGCCATGTCTACATCGACGTTGAAGGCCACGAGGGCGGTCTGGTCTCGGTGATCGTCGAACGGGAGTCCGTCTCGAGCGCACTTGGCGCCATCACGCCCCAGAACGTCACGGCGCCGGTGGTCGTGGAACAGCCATCGGGCGATCAGCGTGTGGAATCCGATGGATCGGCGCGCGGCGCCGTCATTCTCGTGCTCCTGGTCTTCGTGGCGCCCCTGATCCTGGGCGGCCTGGAGCAGGTGCTGCGGCTCTCCGGCTGAGCGACCGCCGTTAACCTCGGCGAAGAACGACCGACTCTCCGTAACCGCCGCGAAAGACCCGGCTCCAGGCCATTTCGACGGGGCCAGACGTTCCGTACCCCGGCTGAAAGATTCAACTAAATAGTTGAAAACACGGGAGTCCCAGTGTACGAATTCGACAGCGTATAATGTGCGGCATACCTCGCCCGTCCAGGCGACGGGCCCGTAACGACAAGCGATTGAAGGGAGGGAGACGATGAAGGCATTGAGACCGCTGCTGGCAGCGGCTGTCGTCCTCGGCGTCGCCGCCGGCCCCGCCGCGGCCGAGTGGCCCGAGAAACCGATCACCATCATCGTGCCATGGTCGGCCGGTGGATCGACCGACCAGGTCACGCGTGTGATCGCCGGTGAGCTCAGCGACGCGCTCGATCAGGAGGTGGTGGTCGTGAACCAGCCGGGCGCCTCGGGCTCCATCGGCACCAAGAGCGCCCTCGACGCCGCCAAGGACGGCTACACCTGGACCGCCGGCGCCGCCCAGGACCTGGGCAGCTACGGCGTGCTCGGCATGCTCGAGACCAAGATCGACGAGTGGCACCTGTTCCTCGACGTGGCCAATGTCTCGGTGGTCGGCGTGAACGCCGACGCACCCTATCAGGACTTCGGCCAGCTCCTCGAGGCTATGAAGGCCAACCCGGGCCAGGTCGCGGTGGCCACGGCGGGCATCGCCTCGGCCGGGCACAACACCATGGAGGCCATCGCCGGCGTCGCCGACATCTCGTACAAGAACGTGACCTATGACGGCGGCAATCCGGCGGTGATCGCCACGGTGGCCGGCGAGACCGAGGTGACTACCCAGCTCGCCGTCGAGCAGGCGGAGATGATCCGCGGCGGCAAGATCCGTCCCCTGGCGGTCGCCAGCGACGCCGCGCTCGAGCTCGCGGGCTTCGGAACAATTCCGCCGATCACACAATGGCTGGCCGACTACAACGCGGTCCCCAACTATTTCGGCATCTGGACGCCCAAGGGCGTGCCCGACGAGGTGGTGCAAAAGATGGAGGCCGCCTGGTCCGACAGGATCGCCAACTCACAGGCGCTCAAGGACTACGCCGCCAACCGCGGCGCCCAGTTCGCGCCGTATTCCGGAGAGGACGCGCAGAAGCGCGTGTTTCCGGCGATCCAGGCGTTCTCGTGGCTGATGTACGACGCCGGCAAGGCCCAGGTCGCGCCGGACCAGCTCGGCATACCGCGCCCATAGGTGCTTCACGAAGGGAGGGGTGCCGCCGGCGCCTCTCCCTTTTTCATGCCCGGCGGCAACCTGGGCTGAGGAGAGCCCACCCATGGTCAGGGCCGATTTCATCACATCCATCCTGTTGATCCTTCTGGGCCTGGGCGCCCTTGCCGAATCCCTTGGAATGCCGCGTTTCGAGCACCTGCAGGTGAACCCTTACACCGTGCCGGGCATCGTGCCGGGCATTTTGAGCGTCGTTTTGATCCTTCTCGGCGGGATCCTGCTCATACGCTCCACCGCGCGGGGCGGCTGGCGGCTTCGGGCCGGCACATCCCTGGCGGCTCTCACGGGCGCCGCCAACCAGCGCCTGGCCATGACTCTCGTGCTGACGATCGGCTACGCCGCCGGGCTGGTCGGGCGCATTCCGTACTGGCTGGCAACGGCCGTCTTCGTCTTTCTGTTCATCGCCCTCTTCGAATGGCGCCGAGGCCGCGGCGCCCGGGGGCACGCGCGCGCGGGCGCGCTCGCCCTGGTCCTGGCCGTCATGGTCGCGATCGCCGTGACGGCCATATTCCAGCTGCTCTTTCTCGTCAGGTTGCCGTGAACGCGCTCGAAGGGCTGCGGCTGTTCGGCGAAGGCCTCGCGGCCTACGCCAACGCCGCGTCCGTCTTCAACGTGCTGTGGGCCACGCTGCTCGGCATTCTCGTGGGCATGATGCCGGGCCTCACCGCGACCCTCGGCATCGCGCTCATGACCACGCTCACCTTCAAGATGGCGCCCGGCGAGGCCATTCTGATCCTCATCTGCATGTACGTGGGCGCGATCTACGGCGGCAGCCGCAGCGCCATCCTTCTGAACATCCCGGGGACGCCGGCCAGCGCCGCGACGACCCTCGACGGCTATCCCCTGGCCCGCGCCGGGCGCGCCGGCTCCGCCATGGGGATCGCCACCTCGGGCTCCGTCATGGGGTCCATTATCGGCATGATCATGCTGGCCACCGTGGCCCCCGTGCTCGCCAACTTCGCCCTCGAGTTCGGCGCGTTCGAGTTCTTCTGGCTCGCCGTGTTCGGCATTATCATCTCCGGCCATCTCACCTCCCTCAAGGACCCGCTCAAGGGATGGATCTCGGGGTTCCTCGGCCTGCTCGTGGCCATGATCGGACAGGAAGGCATTCACGCCTATCAGCGCTTCAGCTTCGGCTACCTCGACCTCGCCGGCGGCATCGGTCTTCTGCCCGCCCTCATCGGCGCGTTCGGCTTCGCCGAGATCCTCATCGTCATGACCAACCCCTCCTACGAGCTGGTCAGGAGCAAGATGGGCTCGGTCATTCCCAAGGCGCGCGAGGTGTTCCAATACTGGCGGACCATCGGCCGCTCGGGGATCATCGGCACCCTCATGGGCATCATCCCCGGCGTCGGCGAGGACATGGGCGCCTGGGCGTCGTATGCCGCCGCGCGCCGGGCCAGCAAGGAGCGGGACCGGTTCGGCCAGGGCTCCATCGAGGGGCTGATGAGCGCCGAGACCGGCAACAACGCGGCGGTGCCGGGCGCGATCATCCCGGTGCTCACCCTGGCCGTTCCCGGCTCGGCGCCGGCGGCTGTGTTGCTGGCCGCCATGTTCATCCACGGCGTGCGTCCCGGTCCCCTCATCATGATCGAGTCGCCGGGCTTCGTGTACGAGGTGGTGGCGATGATCCTCCTCGCGAGCCTCGCGATCCTCCTGTTCGGCTTCCTCCTGACCAAGCCCCTGCTTCTCGTCCTGCGTGTACCGCGCGAGCGCCTGATGCCGGTAATCTTCGTGCTGTGCACCGTGGGCTCGTTCGCAATCGCCAGCCGGCTGTTCGACATCTGGGTGATGCTGTTCTTCGGCATCGTCGGGTTTGCGCTCAGGCGCATGGACTACCCCATGGCGCCGCTGGTGCTGGGGCTCGTACTCGGCGACATCCTCGACAAGAGCCTCAGGCGGGGACTGGTGCTCACCGACGGCGAGCTCACGGAATTCTTCGTGCGGCCGATCAGCGCCGTGATCTGGATCGCCTCGGCCATCGTCATCCTCTACAGCGTCCCGCCGGTCGCCCGCGCGACGAGAGCCGTTACGGGGAGGCTGCTGCCCGCGCGCGGCGACAAGGCAACCGGACCAACGACGTGACCGGGCCACGATCATGAAGCTCAGCCTGTGCAACGAGGTGCTACGGGAGATGACGTTCCCGGAGCAGTGTGCGTACGCGGCGGCCCTGGGCTACGACGCCCTCGAGGTGGCGCCGTTCACGTTGGGGGATGATCCGCACCTCATGGGTCCCGGCGACCGTGCCCGCCTGCGCGAGGAGGCGCGCGCCGCGGGCGTCGAGATCTCCGGGCTCCACTGGCTGCTGCTGGCGCCCGCGGGCCTCACGCTCAACGGTCCCGACAAGAAAGCGCGCGACCGCACGGTCGAGGTGATGCGCCGGCTCATAGATCTGTGTGCGGACCTGGGCGGCGGCTACATGGTGCATGGATCGCCGGCCCAGCGTAGCGTTGCCCCGGACGATGACCCCGGGGCCGCGCGCGAACGGGCCATAGCCAGCTTCCAGGCCGTGGCCGGGACGGCGGAGGCCGCCGGCGTCGTCTACTGCGTCGAGCCCCTGGCCCGGACCGAGACGAACTTCATCAACACCGTCGCGGAGGCCGTCGCGCTGGTCGAGGACATCGGCAGCCCGGCGTTCAAGACCATGATCGACACCCGCGCCGCCACGGCGAGCGAGGCGGAGCCGGTGGAGGACCTCCTGCGCAGGTGGGTCCCCTCCGGTCTCATCGGCCACGTCCAGGTGAACGACACGAACCGGCGCGGGCCCGGCCAGGGAGAGGTCCGGTTTGCCGGGATCCTGGCCGCGCTGGCAGGCACGGGCTACGACGGTGTCGTCGCCGTCGAGCCCTTCGCGTACCACCCCGACGGCCCGGCCTGCGCCGCTCGCGCCGTGGGTTATCTCCGTGGGCTCCTGGAGGCGCTCGAGGGATGACCGCGCGGGAGGCGCCGAAGGCGGCGATCCAGGAGGTCCGCCTGCTGGAACGCGACGTCTCGCTGCGTATGCCGTTCCGCTTCGGCGTCGTCACGCTCACCGAGGCATGCGAGGCTTTCGTTCGGGTGCGTTTGAGGCTGGAACAGGGCCGTGAGGGTTGGGGCACGGCCGCGGAGCTGCTGGCTCCCAAATGGTTCGACAAGAACCCACGCCTTACCAACGAAGAGAACATGGAGCAGCTGCGCACGGCGCTCCGCGTCGCGCGGGAGCTCTATCTCGCCGAACGCGCGCCCGAGGCCGCGTTCGCGCGCTTCGCCCGGCGCCACGGGCCACAGGTCGAGGCGTGCCGCCGGCTGGACCTCAATCCTCTGATCGCCGGCTACGGCCCGGCGCTTCTGGACCGCGCGATCCTCGACGCGCTGTTTCGACTCACCGGGACGTCGTTCTACGACGGCATGCGCGCGAACCTGCCCGCTATCGACGCCGTCGACTTCGCGCCGGTGGCCGATCGTTTCGACTTCGATGCGTTCCTGTCCGGACTCAGTCCGCAGCAGACCATCCACGCGCGTCATACCGTGGGCCTGGCCGATCCCATTACGGAAGCGGATCAATCCGCCGGGGAGAGGATAAACGACGGGCTCCCGGAAACCCTCGAGGACGTCGTCGAGGGGTACGGGCACACGTACTTCAAGCTCAAGGTCGCGGGGGACCTCGATGGCGACATCGAGCGGCTCGGGAGGATCGCCACCGTGCTGGACCGCATTGACGAACCGTACTACGCGAGCCTGGACGGCAACGAGCAGTACGACAGCGTCGGCGAAGTCGTCGAGCTGTGGGAGCGGATCGAGGGCACACCGGATCTCGAGCGCCTTTGCCGGTCGATCCTGTATATCGAGCAGCCCATACGCCGCGATGTGGCCCTGTCCGCCGACGTCTCCGAGCTCGCGCGCGGACGGCCGGTCATCATCGACGAGTCAGACGCCGACTTCGACGCCTTCCCCCGCGCCCGTGCCATGGGCTACACGGGCATCTCCAGCAAGACCTGCAAGGGCGTCTACCGCTCGCTGATCAACGCCGCGCGTTGCGCGGTGTGGAACGCGGAGACGCCGGGCCGCTATTTCCTGTCCGGCGAGGACCTGACGACCCAGCCCGGGATCGCGGTGCAACAGGACCTGGCGCTGGTCTCCCTCCTCGGGCTCACCCACGTGGAGCGGAACGGCCACCATTATGTACGCGGAATGAGTGCGCTCTCCACCGCCGAGCAGCAGGGCTTTCGCCGTGCCCATCCGGACCTCTATCGGGAAGTGGACGGGGAGACCTGCCTGAACATCCAGGACGGCCGGCTCGCGATCGGCTCCCTCGGCTGCATCGGCTTCGCCGTCGGTGCGGAGCCGGACTGGTCGACCATGCGCGAAATGCCGCGCTGACGGCTACACCACCGTCTGGTGGCGGGCGATGCAGGTCCGCAACACCTCGTCAGGGTCGCGCTTCCACCAGTCGGCGGCGGAGAAGATCTCCACCTCGCAAGACCCGGCGTAACCCGCGGCCTCCACCCGACCGCGGATCCCGGGGATATCGATGACGCCGTCGCCCATCATGCCCCGGTCGAGCAGCAGGTCCCGCGTCGGCACGAGCCAGTCGGAGACATGGAAGGCGAGCAGGCGTTCGCCGGCGCGCGCGATCCCGCTTTCCAGCGCCGGGTCCCACCACACGTGGTAGACGTCGAGCGCGACGCCCAGTCCTTCGCCAAGCTCGTCGCATAGATCGAGGGCATGGGCGAGGGTGTTCACGCAGGCCCGGTCGGCCGCGTACATGGGATGCAACGGCTCGACGGCCAGCGGCATCTCGGGCCGCGCGAAATCCAGGAGAGCGCCCAACCCGTCGCGGACCATGGCGCGGGCGCCGGCGAGGTCCTTCGAGCCGGGCGGCAGACCACCGACCACGAGGACCAGGCACCTGGCGCCGATCTCCACCGCCTCCTCGACGGCGCGGCGGTTGTCGTCCAGCGCCGCTCGACGCCCGGCCGCGTCCGCGGCGGGGAACATGCCGCCGCGGCAGAGCCCCGTGACCGTGAGCCCGTTGTCCCGAATACGGCGCGCCGCCTCGGCGACACCGCACCGGGCCAGCTTGTCGCGCCAGGGGGCGATGCCACGGATGCCGTGCCGGGCGCACCCAGCAATGCACTGCTCGAGCGTCCACTGCTCGCGGACGGTGGCCGTGTTCAGGGACAGGAGTTTCGTGTCGTGGGAAAGGTCGCGCACCGCCTCAGTCCACGAACCCACCCACCGCGAGGTACCTCTTCATGCGGTCCGCCGCGACGTCCGGATCGCGCAGCAGGCCGGCCGCGTCGGCGAGGCGGAACAGCTCGGCGAGATGCGCCGCCGACCGCGCGCTCTGCTGGCCGCCCACCATGGCGAAGTGGTCCTGATGGCCGTTCAGGTAGGCCATGAAAACCACGCCGGTCTTGTAGAAACGGGTCGGGGCACGGAAGATGTGGCGCGAGAGGGGGACCGTCGGCGCGAGGATGCGGTGGAACCGGTCGCGGTCGCCCCGGGCGAGGACCGTCAGCGCCCCCGCCGCGGCCGGGGCTATGGCGTCGAAAATGCCGAGAAGGGCGTCGGAATAACCCAGTTCGTCGCCCTCGATCAGCTCGGCGTAGTTGAAGTCGTCACCGCTGTACATGCGAACGCCCTCGGGCAGACGCCGGCGCATGACGATCTCTTTTTCCTTGTCGAGAAGCGAGATCTTCACCCCGTCCACCCTGGCCGCCGCCCGCTCGATCACGGCCAGGCATACCTCCATGGCGTCCAGGTGGTTCCGGTGGCCCCAATAGCCCTCGAGGGCCGGGTCGAACATCTCCCCGAGCCAGTGGATGATCACCTTCTCGCTGACCTGGCCGAGGATGCGGTCGTAGACGGCGATGTAGTCGTCGGGCGATCGCGCGCTCGCGGCCAGCGCCCGACTCGCCATCAGGATCACCCGCCCGCCCAGCTGCTCCACGAAACCCACCTGCTCCTCGTAGGCCCGCGTCACCTCGTCCAGCGAAACGCCGGCGCCGGGGGCCAGGTGATCCGTTCCGCATCCGCAATAAAGCACGGTGCCCGGGACGTGCCGGGCCGCCGCCACGGTTTCGCCGATCAGTTCCTTCGCCTCGGTCCAGCCGAGGCCCATGCCGCGTTGGGCGGTATCCATCGCCTCGGCAACGCCCAGGCCGAGGGACCACAGATAACGGCGGTAGCGGATCGTCGCCTCGAGGTCGAGGGCGGTCTCGAGCCAGGGATCGTTGTCGGCGGCGGGGTCCGCGACGACGTGCGCCGCCACGAGCGCCACCCGCGAGAACGGTGGCTCGGGCGCCGGGAACGCCACCGGCTCGCTGATGGCGAACGGTTCGAGAGCGCCTCCGGCGGTTGGCAGGTTCAGGGTCGGCATGGGCTCACGCGGCGAGATCCTCGAGATCGACCCAGCGCCGTTCCCGCCAGCTGGTGTAGGCCGCTTCGGCGAGCTGCACGCCCTTGGCGCCTTCCAACAGCGTGTATGGGAAATCGGCGCCTGCCGCGACGTGTCGGATGAACATCTCCCATTCGACCTTGAAGCCGTTGTCGTAGCTCTGGCCGGGGACGTCCTGCCACTGCTCCGTGAAAACGAGCTCCTGCGGCACGTCGGGATTCCACACCGGCCGTGGGGTGTTCACGCGGGCCTGGGTGACGCAGCCGGTGAGCCCCGCGACGGCGGAGCCGTGCGTGCCGTCGACCTGGACCGTCACGAGATCGTCGCGGCGAACCCGCGTGCACCAGGAGGCGTTGATCTGGGCGACGATCCCGCCTTCGAGCTCGAGAGTCGCGTACACCGCGTCGTCGGCGTCCGCGTCATAGCGTTCACCGTCCTCGTCGTAACGAACCGGGATGTGGTTTGCGCCCATGGAGCTTATGCTCCTGACGGGGGCGATCACGTTGTCCAGCACGTAACGCCAGTGGGGCATCATGTCGAGGATGATGCCACCGCCATCCGCCTTGCGGTAATTCCAGCTCGGCCGCTGCGCGGGTTGCCAGTCGCCCTCGAAGACCCAGTAGCCGAACTCCACCCGGACGGCCAGGATGCGGCCGAAGAACCCCGCGTCCCGGAGCATCTTGAGCTTGATGAGCCCGGGCAGGAACAGCTTGTCCTGAACGACCCCGTGCCTGATGCCGGCGCCTTCGGCAAGGCGCACGAGCTCGAGGGCCTCCCGAAGGCTCTCCGCGGTCGGCTTCTCGCAGTACACGTGCTTTCCGGCGGCGATGGCGCGCCGGAGCACCCCGGCCCTCCCGCTCGTCGTTGCGGA
>JBHICL010000048.1:0-12817 GCA_046759605.1 Alphaproteobacteria bacterium
GCACGAAAATCCGGAACAACCTTCAACGCACCGGTGTTCAGCCAGTGAAGGAAGTGAACGGCCGTGAACGCCTCGGTGTAGCTTTTCTGCACCACCGACCCCTGGATTGCGCCGCTATCGACGAATTCGAGCATGTCGGGGTTGCGGTCCATGGCGATGATTTTCACCTGACCCTCACGTCCTGCCTCCCGGACGGCGATTGCCGCGCCCTTACCGCTGTCACCATCGGTGCCGCCGATGCCAGTGACGTCGGGATTGGCCTGCAGCGCCTGAGCGTAGGCGGTCGGAGCATAGGAGGGGTCAGCGCGGTCGTTGACGACGTCCACGACTTCGATGTCGGGATATTTTTCCGCGAAGATGGCCTTGTAGCCTTCGACCCTGTCGAGCACATTGGGCGCTGGAAAGGTGCCGAGAAGGACTTTGCCCTTGCCATCGATGACCTGGGCCAGCATTTCGCCGCCGACAAGACCGGCGCCGAACCCATCGATGCCGAGAGTTGCCAATCTCTTGCTGTCCGGGGCGTCACCGATAATCGTGATGACCGGGATACCAGCGTCGACGGCTCGATTAATGCCAGGCGTTACCGTGTCGGCATCGCCTGGGAAAAGCATGATCCCGGCCGGCCGGCGGGCAATCAGCTCGTCGAGCTGACGGGCCTGCGCGGCGATATCGAAGTCCAGGGGACCGGTGAACGACGTCTCCACACCGAGAAGTTCGGCGGCGTCCTCGAGCCCCTTGCGATGATCGGACCAGAACGGAACCTGGGTGACGATCGATAAGAACACATACTCGCCACCCGCCTGAGCCTTAGCGCTGCGTGACAGGCCTGGTAGAACGGTCGTTGCCATAGCAGTCGCAGCCGTAACCGCGCCACCCACCCTGAACACTTCGCGACGATTCATGAGACCATTGAGCATCTCGCAATCCTCCCTGTCTGTTTTGTCGTGGGCTGATGGATGGCTCACCTGCGTCGCCGACGTACAAGCATGTCGAGGGCGACCGCCACAATGAGGACGACGCCGATCACCACCATCTGCCAAAAGATGGAAACAGCCAGCATGGTCATGACGTTGTTGATGAGAGCGACAAAGATCACACCGAGGAATGCGCCAAGCACACTACCCTGCCCCCCGCCCAGGCTGGCGCCGCCGATGACGGCCGCGGCGAGGACCTGGAGCTCGAGCCCACTGGCCGCCGTTGGCGTTCCGGCCTGAAGCCGCGATGCCAGCAAGATGCCGGCCAGAGCCGCCAGGAGTGACGTAGTGACGTAGGCCGTGGTACGTACGCGGTCGACGGCAATGCCGGAAAGGCGGGCGGCACTCTCATTCGCACCGATATAGTAGACTTGGCGCACATAGCGCGTTTGACGAAGCGCGACGTCACCGACGATAACAATGACCGCCATGATGACCACCATGAGCGGAATCCCGAGCCAGCTCGTGGCACCGATGTAGCCAAACTCCTGAGGCAGCTTGCTCACCGAGAAACCCTCGGTGAGCACCAGGGCAAAACCGCGGGCGACCGACATGGTTCCGAGTGTGGCGACAAGCGGATTTACGCCGACTTTCGTCACCAGGAGTCCGTTCGCGAGACCTATGCCTGCTCCAAGCAAGAGCGTCAGGACGACGGCAAGCCAGATGGGTGCGCCATTGACCATCAAGAGCGCAACCACGGTGCCGCTCAAAGCCAGCACCGCGCCGACCGACAGATCGAACCCGCCGGACACGAGAAGTATCGCCATACCAACCACAATGATTGCCGTTGGCACGAGGCCGATCGCAACGGCGCGGAAGTTCGCCATCGACAGAAAAAACGGGGTGAGCTGCGACATCGCCACCACAATCACAACGATTATTACGAGCAATGTCAGCTCACGTGTCCGCAGGACGACCTTTGCGAAATCCGCCAATCGCCCGTTCAGCTGCGTGAAAGCGCCACCGTTTACAGTCATCTCATGCCCGTGTCGGTGCACGGTCGGATAAACCCGCGGCGCGACTCATGATTGACTCCTCTGTCGCTTCTTCTGCGGAGAGTTCACCCGTAAACTGGCCCTCGTGCATAACAACGATTCTGTCGCACAAGCCCAGTAATTCGGGTAAGTCCGACGAGATCACTATGATTCCAGCACCGTCGTCTGCAAGTCGGCGCAAGAGTGCGTGGATTTCGTATTTGGCGCCGACGTCAATTCCCTTGGTTGGTTCGTCCACAATGAGAATTCGCGGCTTGGTGACAAGCCACTTTGCCACCAGCACTTTTTGCTGGTTGCCGCCGCTCAACCGACCAAGAAGCTGGGAGACGCCCGACGTGCGGACCTTGAGTTGCCCGACGTAGTCTTCCGCGATCCGGTTGCGCTTGCCACCGTCGACGAATCCCCATCTGGAGACTTGCCGCAGCATGGTGGCGATGATGTTGTCCGCCACGGACTTCTCCAGGAAAAGCCCATCGGTTTTGCGGTCCTCCGGCAGGTATGCGATTCCAAGTCTGATGGCGTCGGCGATGCCGCGCATAGTGACGGGAACTCCGTCCACCATAATCATGCCAACGGTTGGGCGTAGCGCTCCACCAAGTGTGCGGCCGAGTTCGCCGCGTCGCGAGCCCATCAGACCTGCCAGGCCAACGATTTCACCTGAATGCAACGTAAGATTCACGTCGCTAAACAAACCCGAAACGCCGAGCCTCTCTGTTCGCAAGAGCTCGTCTCTGCTACCGGCGCTGCGCCGTTCGAACATGGTGTTGAGTTCACGCCCGACCATAAGGCGGACGATCTTGTCGGGCGTGGTTTCCGACCTGACGTAGGTGCCGATCTTGTGGCCGTCGCGCAAGACAGTGATACGATCGGCAATCTCGAATATTTCTCGCATACGATGGCTGACGTAGATGATCCCGATGCCGCTGGCCTTAAGGCGACGTACGACTCTGAAGAGCGCGGCAACTTCGTCGGGCATCAACGCTGATGAGGGTTCGTCGAGCAGTATGATCTGGGCTTCGACGGACAGCGCCTTCGCGATTTCAACAAGCTGCCGCGTACTTACAGGAAGATCGCCGACAGGTGATTTCACGTCGATGTCGACGTCGAATAGTGCTATCAGGCGGCGGGTCCGGCGGTGCAATTCCCCCCATCGGATCAGACCGCCACGCCGGCTTGGAGCACGGTTGGTAAACACGTTCTCCGCCACGCTGAGGCTCGGAACAAGGCTGAGTTCCTGGAACACGGTACCGATGCCTCGTTCTTGAGCCTGCCGCGGGTTGGCAAACTGGACGGCCTCTCCAGAAATGCGGATCTCACCCATGTCCGGTGTTACGACGCCGGACAGGATGTTCATCAACGTCGTCTTGCCGGCGCCGTTCTCACCTACTAGGGCATGGACCTCACCGGGGAGGAGGTCGATCGAGACATCGTCGAGGGCTTGGGTGCTGGAGTACGCCTTGCTGGCATTGCGCACCACCAGCAACGGCCTGGTGTCGTTTGGACCGCCGTCAAGTGATATCTTCTGCGGTGCGGCTCCAGTCATCTCCTGATCGACTTAAGCGCCAACGACGGCTCCTTCCGACTGCGCGACGCTCGATCGGCAGCAGCGATGTCTTCGATGTTCTGGCTATAGGACTCTTTGGTGCGGGCGATATGCACCTCGAGGATGGCAATCGCGCCGTCAGGATCCCTCGTCTGTAGGGCGTTGGCGATTTCCATATGCTCTTTGTACGACTTACTGGTGTGCTCCGGGCGGGCAGCGAGATGGGTTCTCAGGGCGGCAACCTTACCGACGATCAGGTTATACGCATCCGCCAAGCAGGCGTTGTCACAGTACTTGAAAAACTGCTCGTGGAATACCGTGTCGAGTCGAAGATATTCCCGAACGTTGTCTTCACAACCTACTTGCGTCATCTTCCTAACAACGTCCTGCAATGCTTCGCAGTAGCTCGCATAGTTCCGCTCATAGGAAAATCGTAACGCCGCCGACTCGAGCGTGTACCGCAGCTCGCAAATTTGGATCACTTCCTTCGCGCTAAGCGTGAAGACGAACGCGCCTTTTTGAGGAACAATGGTAACAAGGCCTTCAACCCGTAGCTGAGCCAGCGCCTCGCGCACTGGGGTCTTGCTGATACCAAGAGCCATCGCGAGCGCGCCTTCAGAAATCGGCTCGCCCAGTCCAAGATCGCCATTGATGATTGCCGTCCGAATTTCCTTGGTGGCGAGCTCGGCGAGCGATCTCTGACGTCGAATCTGTTTGACTGCCACACCGTTCGGCACGCTTGTCTCCTTTTCAAGTCTTTGCAGATGCGGGAACGTGATGCTGCGAGGCAGAAACGTCGTGCGTTGTATCTGCCTCTGACATCTGATATATCAGATATTATAAATCGTGACAACGGGGATAACCGAATTCAATCGCACCGGCCGAGCGTTTCGTTGCCGCCGACGAGCGCGCCGGACGGAAGCAAATGGTACCAGACGGCGACTTCTCGTGAAGGGGGTAAGAACAGCAAGACCCGAGCACGAAGACCACCCGCGAATGTGGAGGCGCAATACCATGTCTGCTGTTGAGCTTGTCGTTGACTGCCGGAATACGCTGGGGGAAGGTGTGACATGGAGCCCAGAGCAGAGGACGCTGTTTTGGGTCGACATAGAAAAATCCGAACTTTGGCAACTCGATCCAGCTACGGGTGAAACGCGAACGCGAAACATGCCGGAACGGGCTTGTGCGTTCGCCTTGCGCCAGAATAGCGGGTTGGTTGTCGCCTTCGAATCCGGCTTCGCCTTCTATGACCTCGACAGCGGCGAGGTGGAACGTTTGCACGAGTTCGAGCCGGACCTGCCGACGACCCGAATGAACGATGGCCGTTGTGACAGGCAGGGTCGTTTCATCAATGGCGGTATGGATGAATCGGGCAATGGCGAGGCGATTTCCGCAGTCTATCGTCTCGATTCCGACCGTTCAGTGCACAAATTGATTTCGGGCGTTGCCTGCGCCAATAGTATCTGCTTCAGCCCCGACGGTCGCACAATGTATTTCGCGGACACCCCTCGAGGCGTGATCCGGGCTTATGACTACGACACCGCCGGCGGCAGCGTGAGCAATAGGCGGACACTGTGCACATTCGACGACCAACCGGGGCTGCCTGACGGTTCGACAGTGGACGCCGAGGGTTTCGTATGGAATGCGCAATGGAACGGTCACAGGGTCGTTCGCTACGCCCCCAACGGCGCGGTCGACCGCGTCATCGAAGTGCCGGTGATGAACCCGACTTGCGTTGCCTTCGGTGGGGCTGACCTTGAAACCCTGTATGTCACCACCGCTCGCTTCCAGATGACCCCGGAACAGACGGCAGCCGAGCCTTTGTCTGGGGCGCTGTTCGCCGTCAGGCCGGGCGTTGGAGGCCTGCCTGAGCCAAAATTCGCCGGTTAGGTCGGCCGCGGTCGAGCACGTGCATTTGGCCCGCACATTTGTTCGTGGCCGTTCGCAACATTCGCCGCACAATCAGCGCCATCTGAGATGTGACATTGGATTGTGCTAAATTTGGGTATCTGATATATTAGATATCGTTCACGCATACCAAAAAAGAGGAGGAGACAGCCCCATGACTCGTCGACATCGACCGATCCGGATGCTTTGGGCTGTTGCTCTAGGCACTGCTCTGGTCTCGTACACACCAGCGCAGGCGGAGGACTACGCTGACCCCGTTCCACTTGAACCCGGCGCCCAGGCGGAGTTTGGCGATCTTGGTGGTAAGGGTGGCAAAACACGTGTCGCCTACATGCCGCCGGCAACGGAATTCAATTACTACATTGCGATCGGTGAAGGCTTGAAGTCGCTCGCCGCAGAGAGAGACGTTGAAACCTTCATGTTAGCGCCTCAAAGTGGTGCCGACATCAACGGACAGATGGGCATGTTGCAGGATGTCATCACCCAGGATGTCGATGCCATCGTCCTCTCGACCCACGACGAGCAAGCCGCTGCGCCGCTTGTCAAGCGGGCGGTCGCTCAGGGAATCGCCGTGATCATCGTCAATTCCGACATCCGGAACTTCCCAACACCTGTTCATGGTGTTGTTGGTTACTCGCAGCGTAATGGAACGCGGAAAATTGGTGAATACATCATCGGTAAGTCTGGTGACAAGCCGGTCAACGTGGGGGTAATCGAGGGTCAACCTGGATATCATTCGACCGAGCGCGTAGGCGGCTTTCTTGACGCAATCAAGGACAATCCAAACTTCAACGTTGTCGCCAGCCTCGACGGAAAGTGGAATGTTGAAGGCGGTAATACGGCCGCCATGGATCTCCTGCAAGCCCATCCCGAGGTCGAACTGGTGTTCGCCGCGAACGATTACATGATCATGGGTGCCGCTCTGGCAGCCAAGGCGCTCGGCCGGGATGACCTGATACTGCTGGGCAATGATGGTGACACTGCGGGACTGGAAGAGATTTACAACGGCAATGTTACCGCCACCGTAAACACGACGCCGTTCGTCATGGGCCGAGTGGCGCTCCAAGTCGTGCTCGACAGCCTCGAGGGTGATTTCGAGGGCGGTTGGGTCGAAACCCCGACGACGATCATTGATGGCTCCAACGTAGTCCCGGTTCTCCAGGATGAGGACTCACTCTTCCCAAAACCGTCCCGTAGCTACTGATCGTTTGTTTTCCGGGTGGTGGTCGTCACGAGACGATGTGGCGGCCATCGACCCGACGCATGAGTCTCGCAATCTTGGTTACGCAGCATGCATCGTTCCGGTGAACCCGTTTGGGAGCTGGTCGACATCACGAAAGACTTTCCGGGCGTTCGGGCGAACGACCGTGTATCGCTCCGGCTGTACCAAGGGGAAATCCACGGCCTTCTGGGTGAAAACGGGTGTGGCAAATCAACGCTCATCAAGACGTTGTCCGGCGCCCACCAGCCAGACGGTGGTCAAATCCGGCTGCGGGGAAAACAAGTCACCCTGAATACCCCCATTACCGCACGGGAATATGGGATCGCTACCGTGTTTCAGGAATTCTCGGTCGTACCGACCCTAACGGTCGCGGAAAACATCTATCTTGGACGACTGCCGACGCGTTCGAGGTTTCACGCCATCGACTGGGCGACGATGCGCGATGGTGCCGTCCGGACTCTGGAAAGCCTGGAGATAGAGATAGACCCGGATTCGATCGTCGGCGATCTCTCGGTTGCAGAACAGCAGCTCGTGGAGATCGCAAAGGCAATTTCCACCGACGCCTCAATGGTCATCCTCGACGAGCCGACAACGGCGTTGGGCATCGCGGAGATCGAGCAACTGCACGGCCTCCTGCGACGTATGAAACAGCATGGACGAACGATCCTTTACGTGTCCCATCGCCTCGATGAGGTGGTCGAGATCGTCGACGTCGTCACAATTCTCAAGGACGGAAAGGTCGTGAGCACGGCCCAGGAGTCGAGGGTCGAAGTTGACTATATCATTCGCAAGATGCTGAACGAGGAGATCAGCGAGCATTACCCAAAAGTGGACAACACGAGCGATACGCCGATCCTCGAAGTGCGAGATATTCGCACCAACAACAAGGTCGATGGTGTCAGTTTCACGGTCCGAAGGGGTGAGGTGTTGGGACTGGGTGGCGTTCTCGGCTCTGGCAGAACCGAGATCGCGCGCGCTCTGTTCGGCGTCGATCCGCTGACCGGCGGCGAAATCCGTCTCGATGGCCAGTCGGTTCGCTTCCGCGCCCCGCACGACGCGATCCGTCGGGGGCTTGCCTTCGTGCCAGAGAACCGCAAATTCGACGGGCTGTTCTTCAACTTCCGCGGCCCGGAAAACATCACCATTGCTAATCTTGGCGAGCTCCTGAAAAGCGGCTTCCTTGACCTTGGCAAGGAGGTCGTCACCAGCCGCGATTTCATGGCGCAACTTCAGATCACGCCAGACGCCGAGGTAAAATTCGTCAATTTCCTGTCTGGCGGCAACCAGCAGAAAGTGATCATCGCTCGCTGGCTTTATTCTGGCGCCGACGTCTTTATCCTGGATGAACCTACGCAGGGCATCGACATTGGCTCAAAGGTCGCCGTCTACAACCTCATCAACAAGATTACAGCTGAAAATAAGGCCGTCATCCTGATCAGTACCGATCACGATGAACTCCTGGCCATGAGCGACCGTGTCGCCATTGTAAGGAACGGCCGCATCGCCAAGGTCGCTGATGCAAATGAGCTGGACAAAACCGAGCTCGTCCGGAGTTCGCCAGACGAAGCGTGAGTGGCGCGAATGTACAAGGGACAGCTGCGATGAGATCAATGTTCGGCTCATATTTCATGGGTCCGTTCGCGGCATTGATCCTTGTCGCCATCGTGGTGGCGTTGACGACTGACCGATTTGTCGACCCCGACAACTTCAGGAACATAGCGCTTCAGGTCAGCATTGTGGCGCTGGTGGCGATCGGGTCGACGGTCGTCATCTTCGCCGGCGGAATCGATCTAAGCCCCGGTTCGGCCATCGCGTTGTTGACCATGGTGTTTGCGGTCGCGGTCAAGTTCATTCATGTCCCGTTTTTCTTGGCAATACTTTTGATCTTGTTTCTCGGTGCCTGTTTGGGGGCGATCAACGGTTTCCTTACCGCATATGCTCGCATTCCCGCATTCATAACGACGCTTGCAGCATTAGGTGCATTCCGTGGTGTCGCGTTCATGTTCAACAATGGCTCGCCGGTCTTCTCCGTCTCGCCGCTGTTGGATCCGATGTTTTATGGCCGAGTGGTCGGCATCCCGGTGCCACTCTTATACGTTATCGCCTTCTACGCATTGGCCGCCCTGCTCATGCGATATGCGCGTGTCGGTCGCGAAATCTATGCTGTGGGCGGTAATCAATCCGCGGCCCGTTTGTCCGGTATCAATGTCAAGCGCGTGCAGTTTATCGCCTTCGTGATCGCAGGCCTCATGGCGGGAGTCGGTGCGTTCCTGATGGCGGCTCGCTTGAATTCGGGCTCGCCGAACTATGGCGTCGGGATCGAATTGCAGGCCATCGCGGCCGCGGTGATCGGCGGTGCGAGCCTCGCCGGGGGTCGCGGCAACGTCCTGAGCACGCTGATTGGAGCTCTCACAATCGTGATCGTCCAAAACGGGCTCAACCTGAATGCCGTCCCGACATCGATGCAGAACGTCATCATCGGGCTGATCATCGTAATTGCGGTCGGCATCGACATGTGGCGCGTCGAGATTAGCGACGCAGTACAGCGGGTGCTCTCGTTGGGCAAGTCCTGGGGCTCTCGGCAAGCTGCGTTTGGAAATCTTAAGCGGAGCAACAGGAGAGACAAGGCATGACATATCCACGCGCTTTCTCGCATATCGGCATCACTGTTACCGACTTGGACAAGGCGGTGGAGTGGTATCACGATGTTCTGGGTGCCTACATCATCATGCCGCCGACCGTCATTCCGGAGGATGACAGTACGATCGGACGGCTATGCACCGACATCTTCGGTCCCGGATACGAGAAGTTCCGGATCGCTCATATGACCACGGTCGATGGCATCGGCCTCGAGCTGTTCGAGTTCTCCAACCCGAAATCCGAGCGCCGGGAAAATAATTTTGAATATTGGAAGACCGGCGTCTTTCACTTCTGTGTGACCGATCCGGACATCGAGGGACTAGCCAATAAAATTGCCGAAACGGGCGGCAAGCACCGTAGCAAGATCTGGCAGTTCTTCCCAGATAAACCCTACAAGATGACCTATTGTGAGGATCCCTGGGGCAATATTCTGGAAATCTACACACACGCCTATGAAGCGATCTATTCGAACCGCGTTTACTAAAGTTGGCGCACGACGCACCGATGCAAAGTGCCGACAAAATGTGTTCGAAGCCCTGTCGGCCGGGAACGGTGATCGATGACAAAGAAGCTCAAAGTGGTCATCACCGATTATGATTACGGCAACGTCGATGTCGAGCAGGAGATCATCGAGGCGGCGGGGATCGAGCTCGTTGCCGCCCAGTGCAAATCGGAGGACGAGACGATCGAGGCGGCGCGCGGAGCGGCAGCAGTGATTACGCAGTACGCACGGGTTGGGGCCAAGGCCATTGATGCGCTTCACGATCTCCGGCTCATTGCGCGGTACGGTACCGGTGTCGATATTGTCGATGTCGAAGCAGCGACAGCCCGCAACATCCTGGTAACCAACGTCCCGAACTACTGCGTCGACGAAGTCGCAGACCACGCCCTGGCACTTCTCCTGGCAACCGCGCGCAAGCTGCGTGACTACGACCGCGCCACACGGGCTGGGGTCTGGAAGTGGCAAAGCGGTCGGCCGGTCTACCGGATCAGGGGTCGAACGATGGGATTGCTTTCCTTTGGCACGATTGCCCGGGCTATCGCCCAACGCGCCAAGGGGTTTGGCGTGAACCTCATTGCCCACGATCCTTATGCGGCGAGAGGAGTCTTCGAAGAGCTCGGCACCCGCCCGGTGAGCTTCGAGGAACTGATTGAAGAGTCGGACTACCTGATGATTCAGGCGCCGTTGACCTCAGAGACCCGCGGCAGGATCGGCGAAACCGAGCTGAGGCGAATGAAGCCCGGCGCGATCTTGATCAACACCGCGCGCGGTCCCATTGTGGATAACAAAGCGCTCTACCGAGCGCTGAAGAATGGGTGGATCGCCGGTGCAGGAGCCGACGATGTCGAGGAGGAGCCGGCCAAGATCCGCAACTGGAAGCCCGATAATCCGCTCTTCACACTCGACAACATCTACATAACCCCCCACGCCGCATATTACTCCGAGGAGTCGATAGCGACCGCGCGGCAATTCGCTTCTGAGGAAGTTGTCCGGGTGCTGAGTGGCCGGCGGCCGCTTTCGCCGGTCAACAATGTCACCCTTGCCGACGGCACCCATTCCCGTCCGATCATGAACCAAGACACCAGGAGGAAAGGCGCACGCCGGTCGTTGTCATAGGCAGCAACAAGGCGGACTCCACACTCGTCAAGGAGGAGGCATGTCGAAGTGAATGATTCTGAGCGTCCCGACGCCGCACTGGTCCAGCAATATCGCGATGTGGCGAAGTGCTATAGCGCGTCCTGTGTCTTTGCCGACGTGCTTGGCCGGCGGGGCGTGATGCATAGCGGCATCAAGCCGATTTTCAACAGCAAGCTGGTCGGCCCGGCCTTGACGGTGAAGCTGTCGCCGGGGGATCTCGTCGATCCACTCAATGCGCTCGAGCTGGCGCAGCGAGGCGATGTGATCGTCATCGATGCCGGCGGCGAAACGGAGACCTCGGTATGGGGTGGCCTGATGGGCGGTCTCTGCATGAACCGGGGTGTCAGCGGGGCGGTCATCGACGGTGCAGGTCGGGACATCGATGAACTGCGCGACATGGGTTTTCCCCTGTTCACCCGCGCGGTCACGGCCCGCGGCACGCATACCATGTACTCCGGCCGGCGGGACGAGCTGCTGATCGACGTCCCGGTTAATTGCGGCGGTGTCGTCGTTCATCCGCGTGACATGATCGTCGGCGACGAGATCGGAGTCACGGTTGTCCCGGCCAGTGAACTCGAGCCTGTTCTGAGGGCGGCCAAAGAGCAGGCGGAGCGTGAAGAGGCCACCCGACAGGAGATCGCCAAAGGCAAAACCGTCGAGGAACTGCTCGAGGAGTTCGGACGCATCTGACGGCGGCGTCCAGTCCACGGACACCGTTAACGGGGCGGGAAAGCGATGTGCTCTCACACGCAAGGATCGTCGGATTCTGAATGATCTTCGGTGCTATTCTACGCGGTAGGGCCAACGACAATAGCCCGACAGAAGGAAGGGAGGGAAAAATGTTCAGGACTTTGACTAAAGCGTTCGCCCTCGGCCTCATGGCCGTTGGCGCATTGCTCGGTTCCCAGGTGACCGCCCTTGCGGAATATCCCGAGCGGCCGATCACGCTGGTCGTACCTTGGGGTGCGGGCGGTGGCACGGACGCGACAGGCCGCATGATTGGCAGCCTGCTTGAGAAAGAGCTGGGTGTTCCGGTGAACGTCGTCAACCGCACCGGCGGCAGTGGTGTGGTCGGCCACTCGGCGATCGCAAATGCAGCGCCCGACGGCTACACCATCGGTACGGTAACGGTTGAAATCGGCATGATGCATTGGGCCGGGCTGACCGACCTTAGTGGCACCGACTATACGCCGATCGCGCTCTACAACGCCGATCCGGCGGGCCTGCAGGTGAGCGCCGACTCGGAGTATCAAACGGCACAGGACGTGCTTGACGCCATAAAGGCCAATCCCGGAACGCTGAAGGGCTCTGGAACCGGTCAAGGAGGAATCTGGCATCTGGCGCTCGCGGGTATGCTGAACTCGGCCGGCATCGATCCGGGTGCGGCACCCTGGGTTCCTTCCAAAGGAGCCGCCTCGGGGTTGCAGGACATGGTCGCGGGAGGTGTCGATATCGTGACCTCCTCCGTCGTCGAGGCGGCCGCGCTGATGGATGCGGGCAAGGTTCGCTCGCTGGCGGTTATGGGAGACGAGCGTCTCGGCGCGTTCCCCGACGTTCCGACGCTGAAGGAGGCGACCGGTCTGGACTGGAAGCTAGCGGCCTGGCGCGGCATCGCCGGTCCCAAGGGAATGCCTGAGGAAGCCGTGGACAAGCTGGTTCCCGCTATGGAGAAGCTCTGGAACTCCGCTGAGTTCCAGGAGTTCATGGAAGGTCGCGGGTTCGGCCTGGTCTGGAGAGGGCCGGACGGATTTGCCCAATGGATGGCCGACAGCGACGAAGCTCTCGGCTCCGTGATGAAGGCGGTCGGGATCGCCAAGTAGCAAGGCATTACGACCGGCCGGTCATGCGGTTCAACAACGCGGTTTTCGGGGTCGTCCTGCTGCTGTTCTCGGCAGC
>JBHICL010000049.1:0-12805 GCA_046759605.1 Alphaproteobacteria bacterium
GACGCCGACCCATGCGTTGGTCGTCTCCGCGGGGCGCATCGTCTCGGCGATCAGGCGGAGGCGGGCTGGCGGCGCGCCTTGGTCCCGCCAGGCGGCATCGGACCTGCCCCTGGGGAAGCGCCAATCCGCCACGTCGGCGCGCGCAACCCCCAGCCGCTCGAGCAGCTGCGCAAGACCGTACTGGGGATGGCTGGGCGCGAGCTGGCGCCAGCTCTCGTCGTCCAGCTCACGATCCAGCCCGGGCAGGACGACCGATCCCTCGGGCAGGTCGGCGATGGTCGCGAGGAGGTCCGCGGTCGCGGGAACGCTGCCCGTGCTGCCCGCGGCCACGACCGGATAGTCCGGGGGACGCGAGCGCCAAGCCTCGGCGCGTAACTGAGCCACGCGGTTGCGCCGCTCCGCCGGGTCGATGCAATCCTCCTCCGCCAGGATGGCCGGCCAGTGACTGGTCAGGATGCCGAGGAATTCGAGCGTCAACTGCCAATGGCGCGCATATTCCTCGGGCACGAGATCCGTCAGACGATCGAACGACAACCGTTCCGCCTGGACCTGGTCCAGCAGACGCGCCAGCCGTTCGGCGAGGCGCACCGCCTGCTCCGCCGGGATGTGCCCCGGCCCCTTGTCCGCGGCCTGTTGCGCCCTTATCAGGCGCGTCAGCAGAAGCCGCCGGCGCAGCTCCGGGATCGCCGGCGGCGCTTCCAGCTCGGGGCCGAGGACGGTGAGCTCGCCGAGCCCGAGCTCGTCTTCGTCGATGTCGCCGATGGGCAGCAGGCGCGGTAGCAGCAGCGGACGCCCGTCCGTGAGCCGGAGGCATGCATCTCTGAACGCGCGGCAGGCCCGCCGGGTGGGCAGCAGCACCACCACGCGGCTAAGCGTCCACGGCTCGCCGGAGGCGCCATAACGATCGGCGAGGCCGGCCACGAGGACGTCAAGGAACGGCAGGTTCGGTGGAATCGTATAGATGTTACGGGCGGTCACGGATTGGTTGCCGCTGCTACCTCACATCGCCTTCTGACGGGATCCGGCGAACGGCCGTTCCCCTTCCCTCCAGCGCCACCCGGCGTTTTTTCGGGTCGTTCGTGTAGTCGATGAGCACATCGATGCGGTCGCCCGGGAGGAGCGGGCCGAGGCGCTCGGGCCACTCGACGAGGGCGATCGCTTCGGCGCGGGCCTCCTCGAAGCCCAGCTCGTAGACGTCCTCCGGATGGGCCAGACGGTACAGATCGAAGTGCCACACGGGCGCGGACCGCGTGTCGTAGACCTGGACCAGGGTAAAAGTGGGACTGGGCACGTCTTCGCCGCCCCCGAGGGCGCGGATGACGCCGCGCGCGAAGGTCGTCTTGCCAGCGCCCAGCTCGCCCCGGAGCCCGACGAAGTCGCGCGCCTCGAGCCGTGGCGCGAGGCTCGCGGCCAGTTGCAGCATTTCCCCGGTTCCGACGACCTCCTTCGCGGACAACCCCATCCTACGCGGCGCCTGCCGTGGGGGCGGCGTGGAGTATGTAGGGCTCGGCGGGCACGCGACAGACGATCCGGGTGCCGGATTCCGGCTGGGAGACGAGCTGGACCTCGCCGCCATGAAGCTCGATGAAGCTCTTGACCAGGCTCAGGCCAAGGCCGGCGCCCGCGCCACTATGCCGGACCTGCGAGGTTCCGCGCTCGAACTTCTTCAGCACCCGCGAGTGCTCCTCCTCCGGGATGCCGACGCCCGTATCGCTCACGGTGAAGACGATCTCGAGCCCGTCGCGTTCCGCCCCTAGCGTGATGCCGCCGCCCGAGGGCGTGAAGTTGATGGCGTTGCTCACCAGGTTGAACATGACCTGCTTCAGCCGCCGCTCATCCGCCGTCATGGTGCCGACGGTGGGCGCGCATTCGAACTTGAAGTTCAGCTGGTGTTGGCGCGCTCGCTCGCGGGTGAGGCCATAGACGCCAACGAGCATCGCATGGATGTCGAAGGTATCCAGCTCCAGTTCCATATATCCGGCTTCGATCGTTGCAAGATCGAGGATGTCGTTTATGAGGTCCAGAAGGCTCTCGCTGGACTGCAGGATGCCGCGGCAGTATTCCGCCTGCTTTTCGTTCAGCCCGCCGAACATGTCTCCATTGAGGATCTCGGCGAAGCCAATGATCGTGTTCAGCGGCGTTCTGAGCTCGTAGGAGACGCTGGCGATGAATTCGGTCTTGAGGCGGTCGGCGGCCTCGAGCGCTTCGTTGCGCTCTCTGAGCGCGCGCTCGACCCGGTTGCGATCGGTCACGTCGATATAGGACAGAAGGACCATTCCGTCGGGTAGCGGCACGATCGCGTACTCGAGCACCGAGCCGTCGCTGCGCTCGAGGCGACCGCTGCGGGGTTCCCGCGCCGTCACGCGGCCGATGACGCGCTCGCGCAGATCGCTCCAGACCTCATCGGAGTCGAACAGATCGCGGCTCTTGTCGAGGAGCTCCGATATGTGCGGCTCGTCCTCGAGATCCGCCTCCGAGAGCTGCCAGATCCGCGCATAGGCCGGGTTGCACAGCTTCAGTCGTCCGTCGGCACCGATCAGCGCGATGCCTTCGTAGAGGTTGTCCAGGGTTCGCCGCTGCACCTCGATGAGCGTGTTGTAGTTGCGCTCGAGCGTGAGGCTGTCGGTCACGTCTTCGTAGGTGATCAGGAGGCCGCCGAACGGATGGGGCGAGATCCGCTTGCGCAGCGTTTTGCCGTCGGGCAGGTGGACCAGGTCCTCCATCGGTGCGATCAGAGATGTGAAGAGCCGCATCTGGTCCGACTTGAAGGCCCGGAAATCCACGAACTCCGGCAGCCGCCGGCGCTCGCGCAGGTATTCGAGCTCCTCGTCGAGGGTGGGCTCGCCGTCGAGCCAGGAGGGCTCGATGTCCCAAAGTCGGGCATACGCCGTGTTGTAGAACTTGAGCTTCGTGTCGGCGCCGTAGATGGCTATGGCGACGGCAAGGTTCTCCAGAACGTCGGCATGCGCGGTGATGTGGCGTGAGAGATCGGCCTGCAGCTCCTCGACCATCGTCTCGTCCCTGGCGTAGCCGATCAGCCCTATCCGGTCGACCGGAATCTCGTTGAACTCGAGAAGCCGGCGCTCGCCGCCGATGACGATGTGACGGCTCTCGGACTGCGGCTCGCCATGCGTCAGGGCCAACTCGGCCAGGGCGCGGCCGCCCGCGGTCCGTCCGGGTCCATCGCCCAGCTCGAGCTGCTTGACCAACACATCAGCGCGATCGCGGTCGACGGCCTGGGCGTAGGCGCGATTGACGCCGGTCAGGGAGAGATCCTCGTCACGGCGCCACACCGCTATGGGCAATGTGTCGAGCATCGCCAGCAATGCATCCCGATCGTGCTCGGAAACCGTGAGCCGATCGGCGAGGTTGACGCGCGAGTCCGTCTCCTCGGTCACGTCCCGAACCCAGACGGTGTCCACCTGCTCGTGCCGCGCGCGGCGGCCGTCGAGGCGCAGCGATCTGCGTCCGTCCGCCGTCATGAGCGTCAGCGTGAACGTCTCCCCGCGGGTCTTCAATGCGTGGGTCAGGGTCTCGATCTTGGCCGCGTGCTCTTCGTGGAACAGCGCCTTGAGCGGTTTGACGCTCGGCGCTTCCGGGCCCAGCAGCGCGGTGAGCCAGGGTGAGCTGCGGATCCGACCATCGGCGCTCCAAGCGAGGTAGCCGCCGGGCATGCATTCGAGGATCGCCTCGGCCAGCGGGCCGCCATCGGTCAGACCTCGGGCCACCCTGCGCGCTCGGAACCAAAGAAAAGCGAACCAGACCGCAAGAAAAACCGAAACCGCGACGGCGGCTGCGACGTAGATCTCGTCTGTCGACACTACGCCCGATCCGGGCAATTCCCGGCCCCCTCAGGTCAACAAGCGCCCCAAGCCTCGGCGACAATGTAGGCGTGACACCGCGTCGCAACAAGCACAACCCGGAGTCAGCATCCTATTGTCAGGAAAATCCCACGGCCTAGTAGCGATACTGGTCGGACTTGTACGGGCCTTCGACGGTAACGCCGATGTATTCGGCCTGCTCATCGGTCAGCTTCGTCAGCTTCGCCCCGACTTTCTTCAGGTGCAGTCGCGCCACTTTCTCGTCGAGTTGCTTTGGCAATACATAGACTTGGTTCTCATACTTGCCAGGGTTGTTCCACAGCTCGATCTGAGCAAGCACCTGGTTTGTGAACGAAGCGCTCATCACGAAGCTTGGATGCCCAGTGGCGCAGCCCAGGTTCACCAGCCGTCCCTCGGCCAGCAGGATCAGCCTCTTGCCGTCGGGAAATTCGATCTCATCGACCTGTGGCTTGACGTTGTGCCACTTATAATTGCGCAGCGCATCGACCTGGATTTCCTTGTCGAAGTGGCCGATGTTGCAGAGGATCGCGCGGTCGTGCATCTGGCGCATGTGGTCGATGGTGATGACATCGATATTGCCGGTGGCCGTGACAAAAATGTCGCCAACCGGGGCCGCATCGTCCATCGTCACCACCTCGTAGCCGTCCATGACCGCCTGAAGGGCGCAGATCGGGTCGACCTCGGTCACCAGAACCCTCGCGCCCGTGCCTCTCATCGACTGAACCGAGCCCTTGCCGACTTCGCCATAGCCGCAGATGACCGCCACCTTGCCGGCCAGCATCACGTCCGTGGCCCGCCTGATGCCGTCGACCAGGCTTTCGCGGCTGCCATAGATGTTGTCGAACTTGGATTTGGTCACGGAGTCGTTGACGTTGAATGTCGGCACCTTCAGCGTGCCGGCTTTCGCCATCTCGTACAGCCGGTGGACGCCGGTGGTGGTCTCTTCGCTGAGCCCCCGCACGTCGGTGAGAAGATCGGCGTATTTCTCATGCATGACGGCGGTGAGGTCCCCGCCGTCGTCGAGAAGCATGTTCGGGCGCCATCCGTCAGGCCCGAGTATCGTTTGGTCGATGCACCACCAGTACTCGTCCTCCGACTCGCCCTTCCAGGCGAACACCGGAATCCCGCGCGCCGCTATCGCCGCGGCCGCATGATCCTGTGTCGAAAAGACGTTGCACGACGACCAGCGCACTTCGGCGCCCAGCTCCAACAGCGTTTCGATAAGCACCGCCGTCTGGATGGTCATGTGCAGGCAGCCGGTGACCCTGGCCTTCGCGAGGGGCTTCTGCCGAGCGTATTCCCCTCGCAGAGCCATGAGCCCGGGCATTTCGGTTTCGGCGATCTCGATTTCCTTGCGGCCCCAGTCCGCCAGCGAGACGTCGGCGACCTTGTAGTCCATGTTGCTCATCGGTCCCCTCTTTCTTCGGGTCGGCTGGCGTATAGCAGACGGCCCCACGCCGCTCAACGCCTTCACGCAAAGGCGTTGAAATCGTCGAGCATCGCGGCCACGCGTCCGGCGTCCGCCTGCAGCATGATCACCTCGGCGCGACGGGTTGCCTCGGTTAGATCGAGACCCCTGAGCCGCTTCTTCACCCGGGGCAGGTTGGTGGCGGACATGGAAAGCTCGCGCAGGCCGAGTCCCGTCAGGAGCGGCGTGCACAGGGGATCGCCCGCCATCTCGCCGCACACGCTGACCGGTATCCGCGCCTTGAGCGCCGACTGGATGGCGAGCTGGATCAACTTCAGCACCGACGGATGCAGCGGATTGTAGATGTGGGCCACCTGCTCGTCGGCCCGGTCCGTGGCGAGGGTGTACATGGTCAGGTCGTTCGTGCCGATGGCGAAGAAGTCCACGACCTGGGCCAGGGAGTCGGCTGCCAGGGCGGCGCCGGGCACCTCGATCATGGCGCCTACGCTCGGCTTGTCGTCGAAGCGGACGCGACGTCGCTTGAGCCTTCGCACCACTCTCTTGAGCCGCTCCCGGACCTGACGCACTTCCTGCTGCGTCGTGATCATGGGGAGCAGGATCCGCACCGGACCGTGCGCGCCCGCCCGCAGGATCGCGGCCAGCTGGGTATCGAGCAGCTCTGGAAACTTGAGCGACAGGCGGATGGCGCGGAGGCCGAGGGCTGGATTCGCGGGGTCGCCGTGCCTGTTCGTGAGGGACGAGGTCAGCTTCTCGCCACCGATGTCGAGGGTCCGGATGGTGACCGGCCGGCCGTCCATGCCCGCCACCATCGCTCGGAAGACGCGGTACTGCTCGTCCTCGTCGGGAAGCGTGTCGCGGTTCATGAACATGAACTCGGTGCGTAGCAGTCCGATCCCCTCCGCTCCCGACCTGATCGCCGCCTCGAGCTCCAACGGCAGCTCGATGTTCGCCTGCAGCGACATCGTGCAACCGTCCCGGGTCACGGCGGGGAGCCGTCGCAGGCGGTTGAGACGCCGCGCCTCCTCGAGCCGCGCCGCGCGGCGGTGCTTGTAGACCGAGACCATCCGGGCCGGCGGTTTGACGACCACGCGTCCCAGATCGCCGTCGACGACAATGGTCGCGCCGCTTCTTACCGAGGCCATGAGATCGGCCGCGCCGAGCACGGCCGGCAGGCCCAGGGCGCGGGCCATGATCGCCGTGTGGCCTTCGGCTCCTCCGAGCTCGGTGGCGATGCCGGCCACCTGGGACGGGTCCAGAAGCGCCGTGTCCGCGGGCGTCAGCTCCTCGGCGATCACGATCGCCCCTCTGGGCACCCGTTCGAACGCCTGATGGGGCGTTTCCGTGAGGTTGCGCTGGAGCCGGTTTCCAATCTCGCGAATCTCCTGGCCCCGCGCCGCCAGGTAGGCATCCTCCAGCGAGGCGAATTCGCGCATCAGCCCGCCGACCTCCGCGGCCACGGCCGCCTCCGCGTTGATGCGTTCGGCGCGTATGCGCTTGTCCACGCCACGGATAAGGCGGCTGTCGGACAGCATGTGAAGATAGGCGTCCAGCAGGTCGGCGATCTGCTCGCTGGCCGATCCCGGCAGCGCCGCCGCCTTGCGTCGCAATCGGACCACCTGGCGGCGAGATTTGGCCACCGCGGCGGCGAAGCGCTCCTGCTCCGCGGCGACCTGCCGGCTCGCAATGGGATAGTCGGGAACCGGAACGGAGCCGCTCTCGACGACGTGGGCCGGACCAACCGCAACGCCCGGCGCAACCCCGAGGCCCGGGAGGATGCGCTCCGGCGAGGTCCGGGACGCGCTTTTCTGTGACGTACGCCTAGTCTTCATCGAACCTGTCGCCTATCAGCCTCGTGAGCGCCTCCAGCGCCTTCTCCGCGTCCGCTCCCTCCGCCGACAGCTCGAGCCGGCAGCCGGCCGGGGCGGCGAGCATCATCAGCCCCATGATCGATGTGCCCGAGACCACGATCCCGCCCTTGTTCACTGTGACCTCGGCGTCGAACCGCTCCGCCAGTTGCACGAACTTGGCCGCCGCGCGGGCGTGCAGACCGCGCTCGTTCATGATAGTGACCGAACAGGCGGCCCTGGTGGGTGTTGCCCCGCGCGACCGGGCGCTTCGCGGCATCAGGAGTTCTCTTGCAGCAGCGCCGACGCGACGTTGATGTATTTGCGGCCCGCTTCCCGCGCCGCGTCGACGGCCTCGGCGATCGGCAGCTCGGCACGGACGGCGGCCAGCTTGATCAGCATCGGCAGGTTGACGCCGGCGATCACCTCCACCTGGCTCTTGTCCATGATCGAGATGGCCAGATTGGACGGCGTCCCGCCGAACATGTCGGTCAGCACAACGACACCGTCGTCGCTATCGACCCGTTCGACGGCCTCGACGATGTCGAGCCGACGCCGCTCCATATCGTCATCCGGACCGATGCTCACCGTCGCGACCTGTTTCTGGACGCCGACGACGTGTTCGAGCGCCGCCACGAACTCGTTGGCCAGACGGCCGTGTGTGACGAGCACGATGCCGATCATGATGCTTCCCTTCCGGTGCCTGCGGGCGGCGGTTCCATTGCGAGGTCGCGATGCTGAACGCGCGCCCGGTAGCCGTCGCCGGCCGACCATGCGGCAAGCCGCTCGGCGATGTAGACCGACCGATGCCGGCCGCCGGTGCACCCGATCGCGATGGTGAGATAGCTTTTGCCTTCGCGATCGTAGCGCGGCAGGAGGAGCCCGAGGAGCGACGTGAGTCCGTCGAAGAAAGCGCCAAACGCCTCGTCGGCTTCTATGAACCGGGCGACGGCGGCGTCACGGCCGCTGAGCGGCCGCAGGCCCGCCTCGTAATGGGGATTGCGGAGAAAGCGTACGTCGAAGACCAGGTCGGAGTCCCGGGGCAGTCCATGGCGATAGGCGAACGATTTTATGAAGAGCTGCACCTTGCCCGCGACCGCGCCGCCCACGTGATCGCGCACCTGCTGCGCAAATTCGTGCACGTTCGAATGGCTGGTGTCGATCACGGTATCCGCCGCATCGCGCAGTAAGGCGAGCATCCTGCGCTCTTGCGCGATTCCGTCGAGCACCGGCCGGTCCTCGGCCAGGGGATGGCGTCGTCTGGTTTCGGTGTAGCGGCGCCGAAGGACCTCGTCGTCGCAGTCGAGAAACAGGACCTCGACCGGGTAGCTCGCCCGGTGCTTGAGGCGCGTTACCTCCTCGACGAGCGCATCGACGCCGAAATCGCGTGTCCGCACGTCAACGCCGACCGCCAGGCCCCGCCCGGGTGCTGGCCCTTGCTGCACGAGCCCGGGTAGCAGGCGCATCGGCAGATTGTCGACGGCCTCGAAACCGATGTCCTCCAGAGCCTTGAGCGCGGTGGTGTGCCCGGCCCCCGACATTCCTGTCACGAGCACGATGCGCTCGAGCGCTTCGGTTTCGGTTACGGACGCGGTGGTCTCATTCATCACGCGAGTGTTTATCGCCCGCTCGGTTTTGCACCGCAAGACGAAGCTTCGCAACGGCGGAGGCCTCGAAGGGAGCAAGGGCGAGGCATGGGACCTCGACATCCAGGAAGCGGCATACCGCGGGCTCCGGCGAGCGCTCCACCTGCTCGGCGGATGCGAGGTCTACAACCAGCACGAGCGGAACGTCGGTCGCGGCCGGCACGCGGACGATCCCCAGGCCGCGCACCTCGAGTCGCCCCGCGATCGCCTCCGGCGCCGACATGATCAGCCGCCGGCCCTCGCGTCGGAGGCGGGTCTGGTCGTCGGACACGAGGCGCGCGCCGCCGTCGATCAGGCGAAGCGCCAGATCCGACTTGCCGCTGCTCGGGGCGCCACGCAGCAGCACTCCGTGGCCTTCCAGGTCCACCGACGTCGCGTGCACGAGGTGCATCCGTTCGAGGGTGAGCCCCCGTGCATGGCCTGTCAATGGTAGGGCCGCCGTGCTAACAGGCGCGTGCCACCGGGAGGGTCTGATACCTTGTCCGTGCTCGCAGAGCTTTCCTCCATTATCGCACCGGTTCTCATCATCGTGGCGCTGGGCTATGTGTGGGCTCGCCGCGGTTTCGGTTTTGCGACCGACTTCGTCACGGTCCTGGTGACCTATGTCGCGACGCCCTGCCTCATTTTCTCGACCCTGACGAAGCTCCAGGTGTCTCCAGCGGCGTTTGGCCAGATGGCATTGGCCGGGCTCACGACGGCGCTCTGTACGGGCATCCTGGGTGTCGTGGTTCTCCGGCTCGCCGCTCTGCCGCTCAGGTCGTTCCTGCCGTCCGTTATTTTCGGCAACTCGGGCAATCTGGGCTTGCCGTTGAGCTTTGTCGCGTTCGGCGAGACGGGGCTCGCGCTGGCGATCGCGAACTTCTCGGTGCTTTCCATCAGCAACTTCACGGTGGGTCAATGGATCTCGGCGGGCGCCACCTCGGTCCGGCAGGTTCTTCGCCAGCCGGTCATCTACGCGGTCGTGGCGGTGGTGGTCTTCATGCTCGCGGGAACCGAGCCGCCCCGCTGGCTTGCAAACACGGTGGGACTGCTCGGCGCCGTCGCTATCCCGCTCCTGCTGCTGTCCCTGGGTGTCGCCCTGGCCCGGCTGCGGCTGAGGTCGCTCGGGCGTGCGTTTTTCGTGAGCGTGATTCGCCTCGCGGGCGGCCTCGTCATCGCCCTCCTGGTGGCCACGGCTTATGATCTCGGCCACACTGGGCGTGGTGTTCTCGTGCTGCAAGGGGCGGCGCCGGCGGCCGTGTTCAACTACCTTTTCGCACAGCGCTACGGGCGCGCGCCGGAAGAGGTCGCGGGCGTCGTTCTTACGTCGTCGCTGATGTTTTTCCTGGCGCTGCCCGTGCTGTTGCTTTTGGTGCTGTAGCCGCTCAAGCCCTGGCCGGCAGTTCGATTACGAATCGCGCGCCAATGACCCGGCCTTCGCGATCCTGGCGGTTCTCGGCCCAGATGCATCCTCCGGCGGCCTCGAGGATCTGCCGGGAGATGCTGAGCCCCAGTCCCGAGTGGGTGCCGAACTTCTCGCCCTCCGCCACCGGACGATCGGAATAGAAGCGGTCGAAGATCCCATCGAGCTTGTTGGGAGGGATTCCGGGCCCTTCGTCGTCGATGGTGACCACCACTTTGTTGCCCTCGCGGCGGGTGTGACACGCGATGCGGCCGCTCGGCGGGCTGAACGAGGCGGCATTCACGAAAATGTTGCGGAAGACCTGCCCGAGCCGACCCTCGAATCCGTTTACGCTCAAGGGATCTCCGTCCGGCATATCCAGCGTGAGCTTCGGAGAATCGGCCTTGGCCGTCGCCTGCTCCATGTCGACCAGCGCCGTGAGCAGGCGGCCCAGGTCAACCGGTTCCGGCGACGCGCGGCTCAGCTCGGCGTCGAGGCGCGAGGCATCGGAGATGTCGCTGATCAGCCTGTCCAGACGTTGCACGTCCTCGAGGATGATGGTCATCAGCCGCCTTTGCTGCTCCGGGTCGGTAACGCGCGCCACGGTTTCCACGGCGCTGCGCAGCGATGTCAGCGGATTCTTGATCTCGTGGGCGACGTCGGCGGCAAAGTGCTCGATGGCGTCCATGCGCTCCCAGAGCGCCGTGGTCATCTGGCGGAGATCGCGGCTCAGCTCTCCGATCTCATCGCCCCGCTCGGAAAAGTCCGGTATCTCCGACTGACGCCCGTGGCCCCTGCGCACCCGTTCCGCAGCAAGCGCGAGCCGTCTGAGCGGCCGGCCGATGGTTCCGGCGAGATACAGGGACAACAGCACCGTGACGGCCAGGGCCACCCCGAAGACTCTGAGGATGTCCATGCGGACGGCCCGCAGACCGCGTTCTATCTCGCTGCTCCCTGTGGACAGCATGAGCGCCCCGACGATCTGTTTGTAGCGCTGGACAGGGACGGCAACCGAGATGACCATGCCGCCGTTCGCGTCGTCGCGAACCCGCCCCACACCCTGGCCGAGCAGGGCGCGTCGCACCTCGTCGTAGTCCCTGGCCGTCTGCACCGGCAGCTCCCGGTAGACCGGCAGGTCGCGTCGCCCCGGCAGCCAATTGACCAGCGCGTCGAACGTGCCGACGGCCCAGTCGCCGAGCGACCAGTCCTCGGCCAGGCGAGGAAGCTCTTCCACGTGCACGTGTCCACGCGGTGAGGCGAGGGCACGCGTGTCCGAAATGAGCTCGCCACCGGCCGCGAACAACCTGGCCCGGGTTTGCGTGGGCGCGGCAAGCCGCCGCAGGTGCCGCCCTGACTGCACGCCATCGAGCCGCTGGCCGATCCCGGGGGTGACGACGACGGCGCCGGCGCCAAGCGCCCCCGCGAAGATCTCGCCCTGCACGCGAAGCGCCTCGATCTCCTGGTTGATCAGGCTCTGTTGATACTGGTCCAGGAAGAAGAAGCCGCCGACCGGAACGGCCAGGACGAGAAGGTTGATCGAGAGGATGCGCCGGGTGAGCGAGCTCGACAGCAGACCGCGCCGTCGGCGCTTCTTTTTCGCGACCCTCGTTTGCGAAGCGTCAGCTGTCGCGCTGTTCCAACGCTGGCCGGCCCTCAACGGACCGTCATGTGCCTCCGCCGTCATCGCATCCCCCGGAAGCGGAGCACCGGGTCAGGTGTCCTTGTATCTGTAACCTATCCCATAGAGGGTTTCGATCTGAGCGAAACTCTCGTCCACTTCCTTGAACTTCTTCCTCAACCGTTTGATGTGGCTGTCGATCGTCCGGTCGTCAACATAGATGTTCTCGCCATAGGCCGCGTCCATGAGCTGGTCGCGGCTCTTGACGTGTCCGGGCCGTGTAGCCAGGGCCTGCAGGATCAGGTACTCCGTGACCGTCAGATTGACCTCTTCGCCCTTCCAGGTACACAGATGACGTTGCGGGTCGAGCACCAGGTTCCCGCGGACGGTCACGTTGTCCTTGGCCACGGTCTGGGCATTCAGCTCGGCCCGTCGCAACACGGCGCGGATGCGCTCGATCAGCAGCCGTTGCGAGAACGGCTTGGTGATGTAGTCGTCGGCGCCCATCCTGAAGCCCAGCACCTCGTCCACCTCGTCGTCCTTCGAGGTCAGGAAGATCACCGGCAACTTCGACTGGTGGCGCAGACGGCTCAGGAGCTCCATGCCGTCCATGCGTGGCATTTTTATGTCCAGCACGGCCAGGTCCACCGGCCGGGCCAGGAGTCCCCTGAGGGCCTCATCGCCGTCGGCGTAGGCGCGGACCTCGAAGCCCTCGGCTTCGAGGGCCATGGTAACCGATGTCAGAATGTTTCGGTCGTCGTCGACGAGCGCGATGGTCTGGCGCAATGTCGTTATCTCCCAAGTACTTACAGCGCCTCATGGGCGGCCCGGAGGCTGTCGCACTATTATGGCGCATTTGCGGCGGTTTTGCGGCGGTAAATTCCGGCAGGGGTACAAGACGTTGTAACCTCAGGCGGTCGCAAATCCGAGCGGTTGTTCGAGGAGGTTCTCGCGTGCCCAGGAGCAAGCGCAGGAATGAGGATGCGCCCGCGGACGTGGTTCGCGGGCTCATGCGCAGCCAGGATCGGGCGGCGCTCGCGACGCT
>JBHICL010000050.1:0-12647 GCA_046759605.1 Alphaproteobacteria bacterium
CCCATACCCCACAACGGCTGTCGCCCGCCAAAAAGGCGGCGGGTCTAAGACGACGCGAGACTGGCTTGGTGCCTGCTGAGGCACCATATACCTCATCGAGGTGCACCTGATGATGCTGCAAAGGAACTGGACAGAGCTGATCAAGCCCAGCAAGCTCGAGATCGCCCCAGGGGCGAATCCGAGCCGCGAGGCGACGGTGGTCGCCGAGCCGCTGGAGCGGGGCTTCGGCTTGACATTGGGCAACGCGCTTCGGCGCGTGCTGCTATCTTCGCTGCACGGTGCGGCGGTCACATCCCTTCAGATCGAAGGTGTCCTGCACGAGTTCTCGTCCATCCCCGGGGTGCGCGAGGACGTGACGGACATCGTCCTCAACGTGAAGTCCATGGCGCTCAGGATGCACAGCGAGGGTCCCAAGCGGATCACGCTCTCCGCCACCGGACCCGGCGAGGTCACGGCCGGTCAGGTCGAGACCGGCCATGACATCGAGATCATGGACCCCGATCATGTGCTCATGACGCTCGACCAGGGCGCCCGCGTGGTGATGGAAATGATGGTCGAGGTGGGTAAGGGTTACGTCCCGGCCTCCCAGAACCGGGCGGCGGACGCCCCCATCGGTCTGATTCCGGTCGACGCGCTGTTCTCTCCGGTGAAGAAGGTCGCCTATCAGGTCGGCAATGCCCGCGTCGGCGAGCGCACCGACCTGGACAAGCTGACCATGCAGATCGAGACCAACGGGGCCGTCACGCCGGAGGACTCCCTCGCATTCGCCGCGAGAATTCTGCAGGACCAGCTACAGCTCTTCATAAACTTCGAGGAGCCGACCACCGTCCAGCCCGAGGAAAGACCGGAGGACGAGCTCGAGTTCAACCGCAACCTCCTGCGCAAGGTGGACGAGCTGGAGTTGTCGGTGAGGTCGGCGAACTGCCTCAAGAACGACAACATCATCTATATCGGCGACCTCGTGCAGAAGACCGAGGCGGAGATGCTGAGAACGCCCAACTTCGGCCGCAAGTCACTGAACGAGATCAAGGAAGTTCTCGGCCAGATGGGGCTGCACCTGGGCATGGAGATCCACAACTGGCCGCCTGAGAACATCGAGGACCTGGCCAAGAAGCTGGAGGAACCGTTCTGAGGCTCGGTCTGTCCCCCCGGGACAGCGCGCGTCCGCTCGAGATCAGGAGAACCAGCCGATGCGGCATAGAATTAGCGGCCGTAAGCTCAACAGAACCAGCGCACACCGCAAGTCCATGTTCAACAACATGGCGGCGGCGCTCGTGAAGCACGAACAGATCCGAACCACCTTGCCGAAGGCCAAGGAGCTGAGAGGGGTCGTTGACAGGCTCGTCACCCTCGGCAAGCGCGGCAACCTGCACGCGCGCCGTCAGGCGCTCGCGGTCATCAAGGACCCGGCGCTCGTGGAGAAGCTGTTTTCGACGCTGGCGGAGAGGTATGCCGAGCGCGCCGGCGGCTACACTCGTGTCCTCAAGGCGGGGCACAGGTACGGCGATTCAGCCCCCATGGCCGTGATCGAGCTGGTCGATCGCGATCCCGAAGCAAAGGGCCAGGACTCTGGCCCCGTGCCGGGCGAGGAGGGGGCGGCGGAGCCCGAGGCCGCCTGAGGCGTTGCCGAGGCTCCCCCAGGCGAGGGCTTCACGTCCCGTCGCCGACCGGCGCGGCTCAGCATCCCCCGGCTGCTCTGAGATAGAACTGTAGTTCCGGAAGCACCGGTCACGGCATGGCCAGGACCCTTCACAGATCGCTCGCCGCCCTATGCGCCTTGTGTGCGCTCGTGGCGACCGCGGGCGCTCAGGAAGCCGTAAGGCGGGTCCCCGAGAGCCACGAGCAGGTCACGCTCTCGTTCGCGCCCCTGGTGAAGCAGGCGGCCCCGGCCGTCGTCAACGTCTTCACGACCAAGACCGTTCGCGAGCAGCGGCCCGTCTCGCCGCTCCTCGACGACCCGTTCTTCCGGCACTTCTTCGGCGACCAGTTCGGTCGCGAGCGACGCCGCAAGGAAAACTCCCTGGGCTCGGGCGTGATCGTTCGTCCCGATGGCCTGGTCGTCACCAACCATCACGTCATCGAAGGGGCCGACAGGATCAAGGTCGTGCTCACGGACCGGCGGGAATTCGAGGCCACGATCGTCAAGGACGATGAAGGCACGGACCTGGCGGTCCTGAAGATCGAACCGCCTGCCGGGGAAGAGCTGCCGTTCCTCGAATTGGGGGATAGCGACCAGCTCGAGGTGGGCGATCTGGTCCTCGCCATCGGAAATCCCTTCGGCGTGGGCCAGACAGTGACCAGCGGCATCGTGTCTGCGCTGGCGCGCACGAGCGTCGGCATCACCGACTACAACTTCTTCGTCCAGACCGACGCCGCGATCAACCCCGGCAACTCCGGCGGTGCGCTGCTTCAGATGGACGGCCGGCTCGCCGGCGTCAATACGGCGATCTTCAGCCGCTCCGGCGGCAGCCAGGGCATTGGTTTCGCCGTGCCCGCGAACATGGTCCGGACAGTCGTCGACAGCGTCGCGCGCGACGGCCGCATACGCCGCCCGTGGCTCGGCGCCCGGGGGCAGACCGTCACGGCCGAGATCGCCGACGCGCTGGGCCTGTCGCGGCCGGCGGGCGTGCTGATCAGCACCATCTATCCCGATGGACCGGCGGACCGGGCCGGGCTCCGGTCCGGCGACGTTGTGGTGGCGCTGGACGACCGTCCGGTCTTCGACGAAGGCGCGCTCAGGTTCCGCCACGCGACAGGGCTCTTGGGTCGTGACGCCACGGTCACCGTGCTTCGGAACGGCGAGGAGATCACACTCACCATTACCCGCGAGGTCGCGCCCGAGGTTCCGCCTCGTGACGAGACGCGGCTGACCGGCCGACACCCGCTCGCGGGCGCAACGGTGGTCAATCTCTCGCCCGCTGTAAGCGACGAGCTGGGACTGGAGCTGTCGCTGTCCGGCGTCCTCGTGACCGAGGTGAACAGGCGAAGCGTGGCCTCCCGCATCGGCTTGCGGCCGATGGACATCGTGCTGTCGGTGAACGGCGAACGGGTCGACGCGGTGGCGGGGCTGCGTGAGCTCTTGGCGGCGCGCGCCAGTCAGTGGCGGATATCGATACGCCGCGGCGACCGCGTGCTTTCGGTTTCGGTGTCGGGTTGAGCGAGGCATCCCGCCAGTCCGGGCTTTTCGCCGCCCAGGCGCCAAGGCCTCTGGCGGACAGGCTGCGGCCGGCCTCCCTCGACGAGGTCGTCGGCCAGGACCATCTGCTGGCGGCGGATGCGCCGCTCGGGCGCATGGTGGCCCAGGGCAGGCTCGCCAGCCTGATCCTTTGGGGACCGCCCGGATCCGGCAAGACGACCATTGCCCGGCTGCTGGCCGACGCGACCGACCTCGAGTTCACCCCCCTGTCCGCGGTCTTCTCCGGCGTCGCCGATCTGCGCAAGGTCTTCGCCGAAGCGCGCAAGCTGCGCGAGGCGGGTCGCGGCACACTGCTGTTCATCGACGAGATCCACCGGTTCAACCGCGCGCAGCAGGACGGCTTCCTGCCATATGTGGAGGACGGCACCGTCACCCTGATCGGCGCCACCGCCGAGAACCCGTCTTTCGAGATCAACCCCGCGCTCATGTCGCGGTGTCAGGTGCTCGTGCTGCGGCGGCTGGACGACGACGCGCTGGAGGAGCTGCTGGCCCGGGCGGAGCGCGCCTCGAACCGCCAGCTGCCGCTGACACCGGAGGCGCGCATCGCGCTGAAGGCCATGGCGGACGGCGACGGCCGCTTCGTGCTCAATCTCGCCGAGGAGCTTTTCGCGTTGCCCGAGGCGCAGCTCGACACGGCCGACCTCGCGAAGACCGTCCAGCGCCGCGCGCCGCTCTACGACAAGGGGCAGGAGAGCCACTACAACCTGATCAGCGCGCTGCACAAGTCGGTCCGGGGCTCGGACACCGACGCGGCGCTTTATTGGCTCGCTCGCATGCTCACCGGCGGCGAGGATCCGCGCTACCTGGCCCGGCGGCTCGCGCGCATGGCTGTCGAGGATATCGGACTTGCCGACCCGCAAGCGATCGCTCAGGCGCTGGCGGCGTGGGAGACCTATGAGCGCGTGGGCTCGCCGGAAGGCGAGCTCGCGCTCGCCCAGTGCGTCATCTATCTGTCGACGGCGCCGAAATCCAACGCCGCGTACCGGGCATTCAACGCGGCCTGGCAGGCCGCGCGCGAGAGCGGATCGCTCATGCCCCCGGCCCACAGCCTCAACGCGCCGACGCGGCTCATGAAGTCCCTCGGCTATGGGGCGGGGTACAGCTACGACCACGACTCGGCCGACGCGTTTTCCGGCCAGAACTACTTCCCCGACGACCTGCCCCGCCGAAGGTTCTACGATCCGCCGGAGCGCGGCTTCGAGCGCGAGATACGCAAGCGGCTCGAATACTGGCGCAAGCGGCGCCAGCAAGGACCCCCCGGCGATGAAGGCCAGGGCGAGACCTGAGCCGCGGGCCGGTCGGCGGGTCCCATGAGCGGGGTAAAGCTCATCGCCGTCGCGACGGATGAGACGGACCTGCGGCTCGACCGCTGGTTCCGGCGGCGCTTTCCCGATTTGGGCTATGGCCGGCTGGCCAAGTGGCTGCGCACCGGGCAGGTCAGGGTGGACGGCAAGCGCGCAAAACCGGGAACGCGCCTGGCGCCGGGGCAGGTGGTGCGCGTGCCGCCGCTCGCGGACGACATGGCGGGCAGCGCTCCGCCGGCGCCGCCGGTCGCGGTCAGCGAGGCGGACGTGGCCGCCCTCCACGCCGCGGTGCTGCACCGAGACGGCGACCTCATCGCTCTGAACAAGCCGGCCGGGCTCGCCGTCCAGGGCGGCAGCAAGACACGACGGCACCTGGACCGGATGCTGGACGCGCTGAGCTTCGGCGGCGAGCGCCCGCGGCTCGCGCACCGGCTGGACAAGGATACGAGCGGCGTGCTGCTCCTGGCGCGCAACCGGCTCGCCGCGGCGCGCCTGACCAGGGCGTTCGCCGGGCGTAAGGCCGTCAAGAGCTACTGGGCCCTCGTGGCCGGGGTGCCGAAGCCGCGCCGCGGACGGCTCGACCTGCCGCTCGTCAAAGGGCCATCGCGAACGGGCGAACGCGTGCGGGCCGACGTGTCATCGGGACGGGCCGCCGTGACGGACTACGCGGTCATCGACACCGCCGGTCGTCGCGCCGCCTGGCTTGCGCTCAGACCTGAGACCGGCCGCACCCACCAGCTCCGCGTCCATTGCGCGACCATGGGAACACCCATCGTCGGCGACGGCAAGTACGGCGGCAAGAGAGCGTTTATTGCCGGGATCAGCGGGAAGCTGCATCTGCACGCGCGGGCGATCGCGTTACCGCACCCGGCCTCGGGCCAGATCCTGCGCGTCGAAGCGCCGCTCGTGGGCCACATGGCCGAGAGCTGGGCGTTCCTGGGCCTCGATCCCGACAGCGCGCGGGAGCCCTTCGATGACGGTTGAGACACAAGAGAGTGGCCGGTCTTGGATTGCCGGACGAAATACCCCACATTCCCGGGATGACGGACCCACCCCTGCGTCTGGCGGTCTTCGACTGCGACGGTACGCTGGTCGACAGCCAGCACGCCATCGTGACCGCGATGGCGGTCGCTATGCGCTCCCGGAACCTGCCGGAGCCGCATTCCGACGAGGTGCGGCGCGTTGTGGGCCTGCCCCTGGAGGCGGCGATAGCCCGCCTGACGCCGGATCAGCCGGAGGCGGAACACCGTCGTCTGGCCTCCGTCTACAGGTCGGCCTTCCTCGAGGCGCATCGCCGCGGCGATAGTCCGGAACGACTCTACCCGGGCGCACGCGAGGCGCTGGAGGCGCTCGACATGGCGGGGGTGCTGCTGGGGATCGCCACCGGGAAGGGACGATCCGGTCTCGAAGCCACGCTGCGGCGGCACGATCTGGCCGGCCGGTTCGTCACCGTGCAGACGTCCGACCGGGCCGCGGGGAAGCCGGCCCCGGACATGCTGCTCCGCGCCATGGAGGAGACGGGCGTCGATCGAAGCTGCACGGTGATGGTCGGCGATACGGTGTACGATATGGAGATGGCGCGGAACGCAGGAGTTGCCGCCGTGGGCGTGTCCTGGGGCTATCATCCGTCGGACGAACTTCGCGCCGCCGGGGCAATGGTCGTCGTCGATGCGTTCGACGAAGTGCTTGCGCATGTAGCCACCATCGCCGAACCGCAGTAGGGAATCACCGAGATGCGTTTGAAGACGATCCTGAAGATACTGGTTGTGCTGGTGGTCACGGTGGTGGTCGCCCTGGCGGTCATTCTGCTCACCGTCGACGTGAACCGCTTCAAGGACCAGATTACCGCCCAGGTCCAGAACGCCACGGGGCGCGAGCTCACGATCGGCGGCGACATCGACCTGAGGCTTGGGCTGACGACGTCGTTGGCGGTCGAGGATGTTGCGTTCGCCAACGCCGAGTGGGGCGCCGAGCCGGACATGCTCCGCGTCGATCAGTTCGCCGCGGAGGTATCCCTGCTTCCGCTCATTTCCGGTGACATCAGGGTGAACCGCTTGATCCTGACCGGGGCCGAGATCCTCCTCGAGACCGACGCCCAGGGAAACGGCAACTGGGAGCTCGGCGGCCCCTCCGCCGAGGCGGCCGAGGTCGACGAGGGGGACACCGACGGCGACGCAAGGATTCCGGTGGTCCAGGATGTCGTGGTCGAGGATGCGCGTCTTGTCTACAGGGACGGGGTCACTGGAGAGACCACGACCTTTGCGCTCGAGCGGGTCTCGGTGCGGGGAGAGGGCTTCGACGAGCCGTTGCGCCTGGACGTCAAGGGACGGTGGAACGAGGTGGGTTTTGCCGCCGACGGCGAGATCGGCGCGCCGGCGATACTCGCCTCGGGCGGCCGGCCGTTCCCGCTGTCGGTGAGCGCTCAGGCGCTGGGAATGAGCCTGCTGGTCGAGGGATCGATCGCCGATCCCCAGGCCGTCGAGGGCATCGACCTGAACGTCTCGGTGCGGGGCCAGAACCTGTCCGGGCTCTCCGTCCTCGGCATCGAAGGTCTGCCCAAGGTCGAGCCCGTGAGCCTCGCCGTGAACGTGACGGGCGCCCCCGATCGCGTCAGCCTGGCCGATATCGACATCGCGTTCGGCCAGACGGACCTCTCCGGCATCGTGGACGTCGACCTGACCGGTGCCCGGCCGCGCGTCGAGGGCGCGTTGAGCTCGAACCGGATCGACCTTACCGAGCTCGTTCCGGCCGATGCGCCAGGGACCACGACCACCGGGCAGCCCGAAACCGCGCCGTCCGACCGTGTGTTTCCCGACGATCCGCTCCCCCTCGAGGGTCTGAAGGCGGCGGACGTGTCGCTGGACGTGAGAGTGGTCGAGCTGGTCACGCCGACCCTTGGCCTGTCCGACGTTCTGGTGTCGCTCTCGCTCATGGACGGGGTCCTTTCGATCGCGCCTTTCGGCAGCACGGTCGTCGGCAGTATGGTCACCGGCGGCCTGACCCTGGACGCCAGCGCCGACGTTCCGGCGCTCGACTTGTCATTGAACTCTCCGGAGCTCGACCTCGGACGTCTGGTTCTGGACACGACCTCGCTGGACATCGTGAGGGGTGCGGCGGCGTTGGATGTGGCGCTGACCGGCAGCGGTCGCTCGGTGGCCGCCATCATGGGCAGTCTCGATGGCCACGCCCGGGTTCTCATGGAGAAAGGGCAGGCGAAGACCGAAAGCTTCGACCTGCTGGTCGGTGGATTGAGCAGCGCCATGGGCGCCGTGTTCGGCAAGGATCGTGAGTGGACGATCCTCAACTGCCTGGCCACGGACATTAAGTTCGAAAACGGCGTCGGGAACACCTTCCTCCTGGCCGACACGGAGCAGGCCTCGGTCACCGGCACCGGCACGGTCCGGCTCGCCGAGGAAGCCCTGGACCTGATCATCACACCCGCATCGAAGTCGGCCACGATCAGCATCGCCGTGCCGGTCAAGGTCGGCGGCACCCTTGCCAAACCATCGTTCCGTCCGGACGAAGTCGCCTCCGCGCGCAAGGTCGGTGGCCTTGTGGGCGGACTCCTCGGCTCGGCGCTGTTTCCGCCGGCGGCCCTGGCCGCGCTCGGCGAGATGGGGAGCGATGACAACCCCTGCCTCCAGCTCGCCTCGGGCGAGGCCCAGCCCGAGGCGCCACAGGCGCAGCCGACCGACGAGCCTGCCTCGGCGGTCGAGGACGTCATCGAGGACGTTGGGGACAAGATTCGCGGACTGTTTCGCAGGTAGTCCGTGCGGCGGTTCTATACCGAGGTAGCTGTCATCGAAACGGCGGGTCGCTTCGCGGTGGACCTCGACGAACGGCCTGCCCGGACGCCCGCGGGATCCCGGCTGGTCTTGCCGACCGGCGCGCTGGCGCGGGCGGTCGCGGAGGAGTGGCGCGCACAGAAAGACGAGATCGAGCCGGACACCATGCCGCTCACGCGGCTCGCCGCGACCGCCATCGACCGCGTGGCATCCGACCGGGAGGCGGTCGTCGACCAGGTGGCCTCCTACGGCGGCTCCGAGCTGGTTTGCTACCGCGCCGACCGGCCGCCCAACCTCGTCCTGCGTCAACACGAGGTCTGGCAGCCCCTCGTGGACTGGGCGGCCCAGGACCTTGATGCACATCTCGTGGTGACCACCGGCGTCGTTCCGATCGCACAGCCGCCGGAGGCACTGAGCGCCCTCAGCGCCGTCGTTGCCGCGCTCGACGACTTCGAACTGACGGCCATTCACAGCGTCACGACAGCCGCGGGCTCATTGGTGATCGCGCTCGCGCTCGCGGCCGGTCGGCTGGACCCCGGGGCGGCTTTTGCCGCCAGCCACCTGGACGAGCTGTTTCAAGCCGAAGAGTGGGGCGAGGACGCGGAGGCCGCCCAGCGTCGGGACACGCTCAGGGCCGAAATCGAGATCGCGGCGCGCTTCCTCGCATTGGCCCGCCCCGGCTAGGAGCCTGTCCCCCCAAAGGCGCCGGCTGGCCGAAACCCCCGTGACCTGCTATCTCCTTCCGCCATGTCCGGTAGGTGATCATCGTGAGCGGGGCTGGACGAGATGCAGAAGATCCTCGACGCGCTGGAGGGAAGGCGCAAAAGCGCCCGTGCGGGCGGTGGCGCCCGGCGGGTAAAGGCACAGCACGACAAGGGCAAGTTGACCGCACGGGAACGCGTCGACGTGCTCCTCGACGAAGGCTCGTTCGAGGAGTGGGACATGTTCGTCGAGCACGACTGCGTCGACTTCGGCATGGACGAGAACCGCGTGCCCGGCGACGGAGTCGTAACCGGCTGGGGCCGAATCAACGGCCGCACCGTGTTCGTTTTCTCCCAGGACTTCACGGTCTTCGGCGGATCGCTCTCCGAGGCGCACGCCGGCAAGATCTGCAAGATCATGGACCAGGCCATGAAGGTGGGCGCGCCGGTGATCGGGCTCAACGACTCCGGCGGCGCCAGAATCCAGGAGGGCGTCGCCTCCCTCGCCGGCTATGCCGAGGTTTTTCAGCGCAACGTGCTCGCCTCGGGCGTGGTGCCGCAGGTGTCCCTGATCATGGGACCGTGCGCGGGCGGCGCGGTTTATTCGCCGGCGATGACCGATTTCATCTTCATGGTGCGCGACACCTCCTACATGTTCGTGACCGGCCCCGAGGTGGTGAAGACCGTCACGCACGAGAAGGTCAGCCACGAAGAGCTCGGGGGCGCCGCGACGCACGCGAGCAGGTCGGGCGTGGCCGACGGGGCGTTCGAGAACGACGTCGAGACCCTGCTGCAGGTGCGCCGTTTCGTTGACTACCTGCCATCCAGCAACCGGGACCGCGCGCCCCTGCGACCCACCGGCGACCCGCACGACCGCGTCGAGCCGTCCCTCGACACCCTGGTGCCGCGGGACCCGGCCAAGCCCTATGACATGAAGGAGCTGATCGAGAAGGTCGTCGACGAAGGCGATTTCTTCGAGCTGCAGCCGGACTACGCGAAGAACATCGTCACCGGCTTCGGACGTGTGGGGAGCAGGACGGTGGGCTTCGTCGCCAATCAGCCGATGGTGCTCGCCGGCTGCCTGGACATCGCCTCGTCCACCAAGGCGGCGCGATTCGTGCGCTTCTGCGACTGTTTCAACATACCCATCGTCACGTTCGTGGACGTGCCCGGGTTCCTGCCCGGCACGGCGCAGGAGTACGGCGGCATCATCAAGCACGGCGCCAAGCTGCTGTACGCCTACGCGGAGGCGACGGTGCCCAAGGTCACGCTGATCGCCCGCAAGGCTTATGGCGGGGCCTACGACGTGATGTCGTCCAAGCATCTTCGGGGCGACGTGAACTACGCGTGGCCGACGGCGGAAATCGCGGTGATGGGGCCGAAGGGCGCGGTGGAGATCATCTTCCGCCAGGACCGCAAGGACCCGCGGAAGATCGACAAGCGGACGGAGGAGTACCGGCGGAAGTTCGCGAACCCGTTCATCGCGGCGCAGAAGGGGTTCATCGACGACGTCATCATGCCCAGGAACACGCGCCCCAAGCTCTCTCGCGCCATCGAGCTGCTCGAGAACAAACGCCTCGAGAACCCGTGGAAGAAGCACGACAACATCCCCCTGTGAGGTGGGTGGCGCAGCAGGAGATGCAAAAGCGCCGGTTCAAGCGGCGCCCAGGCGATAGACTTCCACCGGCTCCGCCTTGCCCTTGAGAGTGCGCGCGCCCAGGGGCTCCAGCTCGAAGCCCTGGCCGGCCCCCCTGGAGGTGGCGTCGCTCAGCAGCACCACGCACTCGTCCTCCGGGCCGATCTCCTTGGCCAGCGCCTCGAGGCGCGAGGCCGCGTTCACCGTGTCGCCGACGACGGTGTAGTTCACCCGGCTCTCGGAGCCGATGTTGCCCACGACCACCGGTCCCGTGTGGAGGCCGATCCGTACGCCGACCTCCACCTCGCCCGCAGCCCGGCGGCGCGCGTTATCTCCGGCGACAGCGGCCATGATCGCCCGTGCGGCGCGAAGTGCGCGGGCAGCGTGGTCCTCCACGTGCTCGGGCGCGCCCCAGAAAGCCATGACGCTGTCGCCGATGAACTTGTCCACCGTGCCGCCTTCCGCCTCGATGCAGGCCGAGAGCATCTGGAAATGCCGGTTCAGGAGCGCCGCGATCTCGCTCGCGGGCATGTTCTCCGCAAGCGTGCTGAAGCCACGAATGTCGGTGAACATGACGGTAAGCTCGCGCTCCTGGGACGCCGTCACCTCCTCGTCGCCGCGCCGCATCAGGCGCAGCACCAGCGACTTGGGGACGTAGGTCTCGAACCAGCGCAGCGCCGCCGTCATGGAATTGAAGGCGTGCGCCGCGTTCGAGAGTTCGCGGAAACGACTGTCAGGCACGTGCCCGACGCTGCCGATGTCGAGGGTGCGCAGGCTCTCGGCCGCGGTGGCGAGCTGGCCCACCTGGCGGGTCAGGCTGCGGCCGAACAGAAGCCCTGCGACGACGGCGATCGCGAGAATCACGAACCCGGCGATGGCGATATTGCGGAGGCGCGCCAGCTGGGCGGTGACCTCCGCCTCGCGGAACTTGAGGCCGATGTGCCAGGCGCGCGCACCGATGTCGCCGACCTCCCGCGTGATCACCACATAGCTCTCGTCCGCGCCGTCCACCGAGGGCGTGCCTTGAAAGACCTCGAGCGCCGGATCGCCGGGATCGTAGCCGGCGCGACTCTTCTCATTGAAGACGAGAGCCAGCGCCGGATCCTCGAACATCGAAACCTCGGGAAGCGGGACCTCGTCCTCGTCGTCCTTGGCGAGCATCATGCCGAACAGGTCGGGATGGGAGAGCACGAAGTTCCTATCGTAGAGGATGAACGCGCTCGACTGGTCTTCTTCCTCGAGGGCCGCGAGGAAGTCGGCGAGATCACCCAGCGCCACGACGACGAACACGACGCCCAACAGCTCGCCATCGCGCCGGGACGGGATCTCGAGCGCCAGCACCGGCTGCTCCAGGCTCTGCACCCAGATCGGCGGGAACCAGGCCGAATCCTCCGCCATGCCGTGGGCGCTCTCCATCATCTGCTCCATGCCCTCATGCGTATCGAGCATGCCGCCGAGCCCGGCGACGGCGCTTCCGGACCGCACCACCTCGGCCAATGGGCCTCCGGTACGGCTCACATGCACCATCTGGTAGCCGGAATCGACGAAGATGATGGCGGTCGCCTGCGGTATGGCTGCGAGCGCACCGCGCAGGGTGCTCTCGAACGCGCGCGAATCCGCCGGGTCCAGCCGGCCGTTGGCGATCATCTCGGCGATGTTGACACCGAGCGCGCGCACCGGATCGAGCTGACCGCGAACGCGGCTCTCCAGAAGGGCGAGTCCGATGTCCGCCTTGTCGACCAGAAGCTCGCGGGTGTTCTTGGTCGCGCCCAAGAGGCTGATCGTCAGCACGCTGCCAACCGCCACAAGGATCAAAAGCGCGACGCCACCGACCAGCGCCATGGCAATCGGCACCCGCGGTCCGCGCCGCTCGCGCCTCTGTTCTCCCGTCCGTTGACCGGCGCCATCCGCCACCGGAGACACGTCTTCCGCCGCCATTCCCAGGCTTTCCTTCAAACCGCCAATGCCTCCTAGATGGTGTGCGCCGGGCCGTAAGCCAAGCATCGCGCGCCGCCTGATGCGTTG
>JBHICL010000051.1:0-12594 GCA_046759605.1 Alphaproteobacteria bacterium
CGTCGAGGGTCTTCTCCCGACCGTCGCGCAGGACCACGATCTCGGCCCGCTCGCCCGCCTCCAGCATGGCGACGAGGCGCGGCAGGTCGCGCACCGAGGCCACATCGGCGGCGCCCACGGCGATGATCACGTCGCCCGCCTCGATGCCGGCGTCATCCGCGGGGCTGCCGGGAACGACCGAGGCGACGATGGCGCCGGTGGACTCGTCCATGTCGAGGCTCCGGGCGATGTCCTCGGTCACGGCCTGAATGCTCACGCCCAGCCAGCCGCGGCGCACCTCGCCACGCTCGCGGAGCTGCGTTACCACGTCTTCGGCGATGTTCGCTGGGATGGCGAAGCCGATGCCGATGTTGCCGCCGCTCGGCGAGAAGATGGCGGAGTTCACGCCGATGACCTCGCTGTCGAGGTTGAAGGCGGGCCCGCCGGAGTTGCCGCGATTGATGGGCGCGTCGATCTGGAGGAAGCTGTCGTAGGGGCCGGAGCCGATGCTGCGGTCCTTGGCCGAGACGACGCCCACGGTGACGCTGTGGTCGAGCCCGAACGGGCTGCCCACCGCGACGACCCAGTCGCCGACCCGGGTCTCGTCGGAATCGCCGAACCGGACGAACGGCAGCGTTTCGTCGGCCTCGATCCTGACGAGCGCCAGGTCCGTCTTGGGGTCGGCGCCCATCAGCTCGGCTTCGAAGCTGTCGCCGTTCGCGAGGGTGACCGTGATCTCGTCCGCATCCTCGATCACGTGGTTGTTGGTGACGATGAAGCCATCGGCGTCGACAATGAAGCCCGAGCCGACGCCCGCCCTCCGACGCGGCATGCGCTCCCGGAATTCGCGGAACCGGCGCTCGGAGTCGTCGCCGAAGAACCGCTCGAAGAACTCATCGAAAGGCCTCGGATCGAAGCTCTCCACCGCCGGGTCCACCGTGCCGGTCACCTGTATGGCGACCACGGCGGGACGCACCTTGTCCGCGACATCGGCGAAGCTGACGGGCGCGGTCTCTGTGGCGCTCGCCCGCGACGGCGTAAGCGCCGTGCTCCGGTTCAGGTACCCCATACTTCCGAGGGCCACCGCGGAGCCCACGAGCGCCACGACGGCGAGTCTTGCCGCGCGGCCCCTGAGCTGCCTCCCCGCGGGGTGGCCGGTTGCTTTCGTGAGATTATCTGGCATGTGGTCTTCTCCCATCGCTAGCAGGTGCCGGCCGGACGGCGCGCGCCGTGCCGGATCGGTTGCCAGCCGAGATGGGGTGGGAACCTTACGGCCGGATTTCCGTGGGATTAAAGTTCTGTAATGTGAGCGCTTGTCGTGGGCGCGGGTCAGCCGGGGTCCACGTAGCGGCCGAACCGGACTGCGGTCTTCCCGACCTCGATCCGGCGCGTCGGCATGATGAGCACGCAGTCGTCGTAGGGCGTGACCAATTCGCGTCCACCGTCGTGGGCGATGGTCGTGCCCTTGCGGGCGATGACCTCCAGGCCCTCGAAGTGGTTCACGAAGGCGAAGTCGCTGGTTTCGATGACGGCGGCCTCGGTCACCTGGACGAAGCGCTGCGGCGGCGGCGCCTCCGGCGGCAGGTGTCGGCGCGCGAAACCCTCGGCAACGACACCCAGGTGGCCCAGAAACCGGAGCGTCACCTCCAACGCGACTTCGGCCGTGGTGTGCGTCCAATGCTGCCCGCATTCGACCAGAAGGGCGTTCCTGGGATGGTCGGGGTCGCCGAAACAGCCGTAGTCGCGCATCCGCGTGCCTTCGCGATGGCCGGCGTCGCTCACGACCGTCGCCGGGGCGCCGACTTCCATTGACAGTTTTCGCCCCTTGGGATGCGGTCCCGCCATCATCATCGGCGGGCTGTTGGTCTGCATCGAGTGGATGTCGAACAGATAGTCCACCGTATCGATAATGGGACGCAGCTCGCGGCCGCGCTGGAGCTCCACCGAATCGCGCGGTCCGTCCAGCACCTCGGGCGACCAGATGCGGTTGAAGTCCTCTTCCACATAGCGGGAGATCGTCGGCTCGGCGGGGTCGAACCGCAGATAGGCCTCGACGTTGGCGAAACTCAGGGTGAGCCTGCCCTTGAGCGGGCGCACCTTTTTCCTCAGCAGCTCGTCAACCGCGATCGCCCCGCACAGCTCGTTGCCGTGGGTGACCGCGTTGACCATGACGTGCGGTCCCGGCGCGTCGCTCGTGAAAGTGTGGACGTAGTCGACGCCGGTGTTGCCGGTCCGGTACGGCGTGATGTCCGGCGGGGTCAGCTCGACCGCGTAGGGCTGGGTCATTGGTGGGCTCGCGCGTGAGAAAATCGCGAACGACGGCCCGACACCCTAGCGGCATTTTGCTCCCCGGGCCAGGGTCCGGCTAGAGTGGCGGTATCGGTGACGAGGAGGGACGCCATGCCCACCGTCGAGTCCTTAAACGCGACCATCTATTACGAGGTCCACGGCGAGGGTCCCGCGCTCGCGTTCGCCCACGGCCACGGCGGCAACGCCGCGAGCTGGTGGCAGCAGGTACCGCATTTCTCGCGCCGCTACACGGTGGTCGTGTTCGACCACCGGGCCTTTGGCCGCTCCCGCTGCGCGCCCGAGGACTGCCACCCCCGGCACTTCGCCGGCGACCTTCTCGCCATTCTGGACGAGGAGGGGATCGGGACGGCGGCGCTGGTGACCCAGTCCATGGGCGGCTGGACGGGCCTCAGGCTGGCGGTGGAGCACCCGGAGCGGGTGGCGTGCCTGGTGCTCACCTCGACGATCGGGGGGCTCCTGACCGACGAGGTGCGGGCGCTCGTCGCGGCGGTGGACGACAGCGGTCTCGGCTTCCCGGCGCGGGTGCTGGCCCCGGATTTTCCCGCCCGTGAGCCGGCACTGACCCAGCTCTATCTGGAGCTTGCGCGCTTCAACACCGCCCGGCCCGCAGAGAGCCGGGAGCGGCTCTACGACCGGGCGGCAGCAATCGACGTGGCGGCGCTCCAGGACTATCGGACGCCCACGCGGTTCATCTCCTGCGAGCGCGACCAGGTTTTCCCGCCCCATGTGATCCGCGCGGCCGCGGCGCTGGTTCCCGGAGCCGAGGTCGTGGATTTTCCCGGGACCGGCCACTCGCCTTATTGGGAGGACGCGCCGCGCTACAACCGCCTGGTCGAGGAGTTTCTCGAAAAGCACGTGTCGTAAGGGGGGTCAGGCGCCGCCACAGCGGGAGCGGGCGTAGACGCAGACGCGCTCGACCAGGGTCGTGAGGTGGGCCTTGAGGCGGGCGAAGCCCGGCGCGCGCTCGAAGGTGTCCTCGTCCATGTAGAGCTCGCGGTTGATCTCGATCTGCAGGCTGTGCCGGCCGGCCGCGGGATCGGCGTAGCGCCGGACCAGCTCGACGCCCTTGAAGCGGTCGTTGACCGTCACCCCGTAGCCGAGCCCCCGGAGGGTCTCGGTCACAAGCTCCGTGAAGCCGGGCTCGCAGGTCGTCCCGTCGCGGTCGCCAATGATGAAATCCGGCCTGCGCCGGCCCGCGTCGCCCATGAGCGGATCGCCCATGGCGGGCATCGAGTGGCAGTTGATGTGCCAGACCCCGCCAAAGCGGCCATGGGTCTCGTCGAGGGCCGCCGCCAGGGCCCGGTGGTACGGCTGCCAGCAGCCCTCGATGCGGCCGCGCACCTCCTCGATGCCGAGGCGCCTGTCGTAGATCTCGAGCCCGTCCTGGGGCAGGCGGCGCCAGATGAGGCCCACCCCGCGGCGGCTCTTGTCGCCGGGGCTCAGGGGCTCCGGCCAGTCGCCGTCCATGAGCGCGGGATCGAGGTCGCCCAGGCCGCGGTTGGGGTCGATATAGACCCTGGGAAAAAGCGCGGCGATCAGCACCGCGCCCAGGGCCGGCGCCGCGTCGTAAAGCGCGTCCACATGGGCGTCCTCGCCCTTGCGATAGGCCGCGGCGGGCGCGGCTGGGCGGAAATCGTCCGGATAGGCATGGCCGCTGTGTGGGCTGTCGAGCACCACCGGCGCCGGCTCGCCCGTCGGGTCAAGCCGCGCGACCGGCGCGTTCATCGTTCAGATGGCATGCGGACAGCCGTCCGTCGGCGATCGGCTCGAGTGACGGGACCTCGCGCCCACAGCGCTCCATGGCGTGTGGACAGCGCGGGTGGAAGTGGCATCCCGGCGGAGGCTCCAGGGGCGATGGTATCTCGCCCTTCACCGGCTCGAACCGCCGCCGCCTCGCATCGAGACGCGGCACCTCGTTCAACAGCGCCTGGGTGTAAGGATGGTTGGGGGCCGCGAACAGCTCTTCCGTGGGCGCGGCCTCGACCACGCGGCCCAGATACATGATCATCACCCGGTCGGACAGGTGCTCCACCACGCCCAGATCGTGGCTGATGAACAGGTAGGTGAGACCCAGCTCCTCGCGCAGCTTCATGAACAGGTTCAGCACCTGCGCCTGGATGGAAACGTCGAGGGCCGCCACCGCCTCGTCGCATACCAGGAACTCGGGCTCCACGGCAAGCGCCCGGGCGATGCAGATGCGCTGGCGCTGGCCGCCGGAGAACTGGTGCGGGTAGCGCCGCTTGTAGATCGGATCGAGGCCGACGCGGACCATCACCTCGTCGAGCCGGTCCTCGACCTCGTCCTTGCGCCAGATACGGTGGACCAGCGGCGCCTCGGCGATGATGTCGCGCACGCGCAAGCGCGGGTTGAGGGACGCGAACGGATCCTGGAAGATCATCTGGACCTTGAGCATGTAGGCCCTGAGCTCCGCGGGCGTCATCTCCGTCACCGCCCTCCCGCGGTAGAGGAGCCGGCCCTCGGTGGCGGTGAGAATGCCGGCGACCACGCGGCCCAGGGTCGACTTGCCGCAACCCGACTCGCCGACGAGCCCCACCACCTCGCCCGCGCGCACCGCCAGGTCCACGCCGTCCACGGCATGCACCGTCTCCTCGCGCACCCCCGCGCCCAGCCGCACCGCCAGCTTCGCCGCGAGGTCCAGCCGGCGCACGAAGCGCTTGGAGACCCCTTCGAGCTCGATGAGCGATGCCGCGGGCGCGCTCATGCCTCGACCGGCTCCAGGTGCGGGTGAAAGCAGGCGGCCAGCCGGCCCGGCGCGTGCGAGGTCATCTCCGGCGCGAGCTTGCAGGCGCCCGAGGCGCGGGGACAGCGGGCGCGGAACGCACAGCCCACAGGCAGGCTCAGAAGCGACGGCGTCATGCCGGGGATCTGTTGGAGATGCCGCCCGCGGGTGTTGTTGCTGGGCACCGAGCCGATGAGCCCCACCGTATAGGGGTGAAGGGGCCTGTCGAGGACGTCGTCCACCCCGCCCTGCTCGACGATCCTGCCCGCGTACATGACACAGACGTTGTCGGCGAGCCCGGCAATCACCGACAGGTCGTGGGTGATCCAGATGAGAGCGGTGCCGTGCTCCCGGCACAGCCTCTGCGCCTCGAACAGGATCTGCGCCTGTATCGTCACGTCCAGCGCCGTCGTGGGCTCGTCGGCGATGATCAGATCCGGGCGGTGCAGCATGGCGATGGCAATGGCGACGCGCTGGCGCATGCCGCCGGAGAACTGGTGCGGATAGGCCTTGAGGCGCTCGTCGGGCGAGGCGATCCCCACCATGGACAGCGCCTCGCGGCAGCGCTCGCGCGCCGTCTCCCGGTCCACGGTCGTGTGCGCCCGCACGGCCTCCATCATCTGGGTATCGATCCTCAGGACGGGGTTGAGGGTCATCATCGGGTCCTGGAAGATCATCGCGATCCGGGCGCCGCGCAGGTCGCGCATGCGGTCCTCCGGCGCCTCGACCAGGTCCTCGCCGTCGAACAGAATGCGGCCCTCGACGACGCGGCCCGGCGGATCCACGAGGCCGAGGATGGAGAAGCCCGTCACCGTCTTTCCCGAGCCGGACTCCCCCACGAGGCCCAGGATCTCTCCACGGGCCACGGAGAAGCTCACCCCATCCACCGCGCGGGCGATCCCGTCACGGCTGAAGAAGTGCGTCCTGAGGCCGTCGACCTCGAGGGTGGGCGCGCCGCCGCTCATGTCCTGAGCCTCGGGTTCAGCACGTCGCGGAGCTGATCGCCCACCAGATTGATGCTGACGATGGTGATGAGCAGCGCGATACCGGGGAAGAAGCTGATCCAGTAACGGCCCGACAGGAGGTACTCGAAGCCGTTGCGAATGAGCATGCCCAGGCTCGGCTCGGTCTGCGGGACGCCGAGGCCCAGGAAGCTCAGTGTCGCCTCGAGCGAGATGGCGTTGGCCACCTGCACCGTGGCCACAACGATGAGCGGCGGCATGCAGTTGGGGAGCACGTGCCGGAACATGATCCGGCCGTGAGAAAGCGCGAGGCAGCTCGCCGCCTCGACGTACTCCCGGCGCCGTTCCACCAGCGCCGCGCCCCGGGCCGCGCGCGCGTAATACGCCCACTGGGCGATGATGAGAGCAAAGAGCGTCTTGTCGACCCCGCGGCCGAGGATCGCCACCAGCATGAGCGCCACCAGGATCGCGGGGAAGCTGAGCTGCAGATCGACGAGGCGCATGAGCAGCGTCTCCAGACGGCCGCCGAAGTAGGCAGCGATAAGGCCGACGGACGCCCCGATGGTGAGCGCGATGACGCCGCTCATGACGCCGATGAACAGGCTGATGCGCAGGCCGAAGAAGATGCCGCTCAGCATGTCGCGGCCCTGGTCGTCCGAGCCGAGCCAGAAAGTCATTCCGGTGCCGCTCACCGAGCCCGGCGGTAGCCGCCCGTCGAGGATGTCGAGCTGCCGCAGGTCGTAGGGGTCCTGGGGCGAGATCAGCGGCGCGAAGATGGCGATGAAAAGCACGGCGGCGAAGATGAAACAGCCCGCCACCGCGAGTCTGCTCTCGCAGAACTCGGAAAGGAAACGGCGAAACGGGGTCTCGACCCTCAGCTCCAGGCCGGCCAACGCCTCGGCGCGCTCGGTCTCGGCCGTCATGCCTGCACGTCCTGGAGCCGCACCCGGGGGTCGATGACCGAATAGAGGATATCGACCACCAGATTGATGACGATGAAGAGGAAGACGATGATCATCAGGTAGGCGACGATCACCGGACGGTCGAGAAGCGCGATGGAATCGATCAGCAGTTTGCCCATTCCGGGCCAGGCGAAGACCGTCTCGGTTACGACGGCGAAGGCGATGACGTTGCCGAACTCGAGCCCCGTGACGGTCACCACCGGGATCAGGATGTTCTTCAGGACGTGGACGCCGATCACCCGGCGCGTGCCGAGGCCCTTGGCCCGCGCGAACTTGATGTAGTCCTGGTGCACCACCTCCCGCACGCCGGCACGGGTCAGGCGGATGATCAGGCTCATCTTGAAGAGGGCAAGGTTGATGGACGGGAGGATCATGTGCCTGAGGCCGTCCGCGGTAAGGAAGCTGACCTGAAGGCCCAGGAACTCGGTGGTGTCGCCGCGGCCCCCGGCCGGCAGCCAGCCCAGGAAGACCGCGAACAGCATGATCAGCAGCAGGCCCTGCCAGAAATTCGGCAGGCTGAAGCCGAGGATGGATCCTGCCATGATGCTGCGGCCGGCGATGGACTTGGGCTTGAGGCCGGCCCACATGCCGAGGGAGATGCCCACGGTGATGGCGAGCATGACCGAGGCGAAAGCCAGCTCCATCGTCGCCGGCATGCGCTGGAGGATGAGAGCGATCGCGGGGATCCCCGAGACGAAGGAATTGCCCAGGTCACCCGAGGCCAGGTTCTTCAGGAAGATCAGGTATTGCATATAGAAGGGCCGGTCGAGGCCCATGGCCCTGCGTGCGCGCTCGAACTCGGCCTGGTCGGCGTCCTGGGCGACAAGGATCTCGGTCGGGTCGCCTATAAGGAATACGCCCACGAAGACCAGGAGGGACATCGCGAACACGACGATCGCCGCCTGGCCTAAACGGCGGATCAGGTAGACCGTCATCTAGCCTCCTGGACCCGGCATCGCCAAGAGACACGGAAGGGGCGGACCGAACCCGACCGCCCCTTCCATGGAGCGCCTCAGTTCATAAGCGCCTCGACGCTCATCGCGAACGTATACTCGTCGGTGCGCGGCGTGTAGGCGAGGCCCTTGCGGGTACCCCAGGAGTTCACCTGGTAGTGCAGCGGGATGATTCCCAGGTCGCCGATGGCGACCTCGGTGGCCTCGGCCAGAAGCTGTGCCCGCTTGTCGTCGTCGACCGTCGCCAACGCCTCCTCGAGAATCGCGTCCATCGCCGGGTTGGAATAGCCGCCCCGGTTGGTGCGACCCATGCCCTTCTCTTTGTCCTGCGTGGCGAGGAGCGCCCGCAGCGGCGACGACGGCTCGCCCGTGCCGGACCCCCAGCCGACCAGGATGAAGTTGTAATCCCAGGCGTTGCTGAAGTAGGTGGACTTGGGCTCGGTCTGCACCTTGGTGTCGATGCCGACGCGGGTGAGCATCTGGGCGATCGCCTCTACGATCTTGGCGTCGTTGACATAGCGGTCGTTGGGCCCGTGGAGCGTGATCCCGAAGCCCTCGGGATAGCCGGCCTCGGCGAGAAGCGCTTTGGCTCCCTCGGGATCGTAAGGCTCCGGTTGCAAGTTCGGGCTCACGCCGAAGAATCCTTCGGGCAGCACTTGGCCCGCCGGGATCGCGAGACCCTCCATGATGCGCGCGACGATACCGTCACGATTGATGGCCTTGGAGATCGCTTGCCGCACCTTCAGGTCGTGGAACGGGTTCTTGCCGAGGGCGTTCCCCTGTTTGTCCGTGATCTCCACCGGCGCCTCGTTCTTGCGATCGAGATGCAGGTAGATCACGCGGTTCGAGACGCCGCTGCTGACCTCCACGTCGGGATCGGACTTGAGGCGCTCCACGTCCACCGTCGGCACTTGACTGATCAGGTCCACGTCACCCGCAAGGAGCGCCGCGACGCGCGCCTGTCCGGAGTTTATTTCGCGGATGACCACCCGGTCCCACTCGGGCCGGCCGCCGAAGTAGTCCTCGTTGGCTTCGACGATGAGGGTGTCGCCGGGCCGGTACTCGACGAACTTGTACGGACCCGTGCCGACCACCGCCGTGCCGGCGTTGTAGTCATCGGTCGATGCACCTTCACCATGCTTTTTCGAGACGATCATCACGGTCGAGAGGTCGTTCGCCATCAGCGGGTAAGGCGTCGCCGTCTTCACATGGACCGTGTAGTCGTCGACCTTGATGAACTCCTTGCCGCTGGTGTAGGCGCCGAACGACGACGGGCTGTTCGGGACCTCGCCCGCGCGCGCCATGGTGAAGATCACGTCGTCGGCCGTGAACGGCGTGCCGTCGTGCCACGTCACGTCCTGGCGCAGCTTGAACTCCCAGGTGAGGTCGTCGATCGGCCCCCAGGATTCGGCCAGGTCCGGTATGATGCGCTGCTTCTCGTCCATGCCGACGAGGCGGCTGTAGATATGTGTCAGCTGGCCGTTGTTGTTGCCCAGGTTGTGCCAGTGCGGATCCGCAGACGACGCGAGCGACGCAAGGCCGATCGTAAGATCGGCCGCCGCCGCCGTGCCCACGAGCGACACCGCCGTCGCCACGCCAATGAGACCGCGGCTCAACATCCCGTTCATGGTTTCCTCCCATCCGTTGCATTCATTTATCTGTCAGACTCCATGCTCAACCACACCTCGCCCACGGTCAACTAGGTTCTCCGTTGAGATATGGCACCATCGAAACGGATAGGGATCGGCGGGCTGGCGCTCGAATCGGCGTCTTTCCTGCCGATGCGGGTCGGCGTTTCCGAGTTCGAGGGCTACGCACTGCGCGGCGCACGGGTCATCGACCGGCTCGCCGGCACGGCTTCGGTGGGCGGCGGTTTCATCCGGACCCTCGAGGACAGGGGCGCGGAGATCGTCCCTCTGCTCTACGTCGATGCCGGCGCCGCCGGCGCCGCCGAGGACGAGGCGTTCGAGAAATACCGGGACGAGCTGTGCCAGGCGATCGGAGAGTGTGGCCCGTTCGACGGCCTGCTCCTGTTCCTGCACGGCGCCATGAGCACGCCGCAGCGCACGGCGCCGGAGCTCGAGCTGCTGGACGCCGTGCGAAACGTGGTCGGCGTCGGAGTGCCGGTCCACGTGGCGCTCGACCTGCACGGCAATCTGGACCAGGCCATGCTGGACCACGCCGACGCCCTCTTCGGTTTCCACTACTCGCCCCACACGGACATGGCGGAGACCGGCGCGCGGGCGGCCGATCTGCTGCTGCGCCGGCTCGTGGGAACGGCGAGGCCGGTGTGCGCCATCGCCAAGCCGCCGGTCGTGCTGCCCAGCATCTTCACGGCCACGGACCTGGCCCCGCTCAGCGCGTTCGTCGCCGAGAGTATCCGGCTCGCGGACGTCGCGGACCGTATCCTGGACGTCTCGATCTTTACGGGCTTTGCTTATGCGGATGTGCCTCAGCTCGGCTTTTCCGTCGTCGTGATCGCCGATGATGACCGCCGGCTCGCTCAGCGCACCGCCGACCGCCTCACCGAACGCATCTGGGAGGCGCGGCACCGGCTCCTGCACCGGGAGCTCGTTTTCGGGCTCGAGGACGGCGTCGCGCGCGCCGTCGCGAGGTCCGGCGGGACCGAGGGACCGGTTGTGCTGCTGGAGCATGCCGATCGTATGAACGACTCGACATGGGGGCTCCGGGAGCTATGCCGCCAACGGGTGAGAAACGCCGCGGCGCCGTTCCTCTGGGACCCCGAGGCGGCGCGGGCGGCCGTCGCGGCCGGCGTGGGCGCGGAGGTGACCTTGCCGGTGGGTGGTCGTTCGTCGGCGCGTGCCGGCGGGCCCGTCGAGCTTGCCGGCCGGGTCCTCTACGCCGGTCACAAGCGATTCGTCGGCACGGGCCCCATGCGCAAGGGACGTGAGATAGACCTCGGCCCCACGGCGCTCATCGACGCCGCGGGCATCCTCGTCTCGGTCACCAGCCGCCCGGTCACCGCCATCGACGAGGACCCGTTCCTTCAATTCGGTCTCCAGGCCCACGACTTCGACGTGATCCTCCTGCGCTCGAAGACCCACTTCCGCGCCGTCTATGAGAAGCTGGCCGCGGAGATCATCATCGTCGACACGCCCGACTGGGGACCGGCCGATCTGAAGACGCTACCCTACCGCCACGCGCGCCGGGGCGTCTTCCCGATCACCGTCGAGGATTGAGAGAGGCAGCGCATGAGACCGAAACCGACCCGTAACGTCCTGGGCGTCGTGGTCCTGATGGCCGGGGCGTTGTTGCTCCCCGTCGCAAGTGCCGACGAACGCCTGCCGATCTTCGACGCCCACGTGCACTACAGCGCGGATGCCTGGGCCGTTTTCGACGCGCAGGCGGTCCTGGAGAAGCTCGCGAAGGCAGGTGTCGCCCGCGCCCTCGTTTCCAGCAGCCCGGACGACGGCACGCTGCGGCTTTACCGCAAGGACCCGAGCCGCGTGGTCCCGGTCCTGCGCCCCTATCACGACGACATCGGGCCCGGAAACTGGTTCCAGGACGCCCGCGTCCCGCCCTACATCGAGGGCCGGCTCGAGAGCGGTGTCTATGGCGGCATCGGAGAGTTCCACCTCTCCGACGCGGGCGCGGCGTCCACAAATGAGATGGTGCGTGTGGTGCGGCTTGCCGTCGCGCGGGACATCCCGCTGCACGTCCATTCCGGCGCCGGGCCGGTTTGCGCCCTCTTCGCGCTGGATCCGAGGCTGAAAATACTCTGGGCGCACGCAGGCATGACCGAACCGCCGGAGGTCGTGCGCCGGATGCTCGACCGCTATCCGCGTCTGTGGACGGAGGTCTCGTACAGGGCGGCCGAGATCGCCCCGGGCGGCCGCCTGGACCCCGCCTGGCGGGACGTGCTCCTCGGCCACCCGGACCGGTTCATGATCGGAACGGATACGTGGATCGCGGAACGCTGGTCGCGGTATGACGAGATCGTCGAGGAACACCGCCGCTGGCTCGCCCAGCTCCCGGCAGCGGTGGCCGAAGCCATCGCCTTCCGCAACGCCATGGGGCTGTTCGGCGCCGGGGAGGTCGCGGAATTCGGGGAGTGAGGGTCGCGGGCACACGCGATTCTCGAAGCGCTATCGCCGTGCCGAGACCGGTTTTTGGGCGTTGCCCGAAGGCAAAGTTTCGTCAACACTGCCTTCTATTGAGAGGAAGCCAAACACAGAGGGGGGAGTGGAATATGCTTGACCGTACCTTCTGGAGCCGCGCGAGCGGCGTCACGGTCGGTCTCTTCGCCTTTGGGATCGCGATCGGAGCGACCGTAGCGAAGGCGGATGTCATTTTCTTCGAGGCACAGCTCGATCAGGCGCAGGAGGTGCCCACGCCGGCGCCCGTGACCAACGCGTCGGGCCGGGCGGCTGTCACTCTCGATACCGACGCGAGCCAGATCGCCTGGGTCATTCAGTTCTTCGACATGTCCGGACCGCTCACGGGGGTGCATTTCCACGGACCAGCGCCGAGCGGTGAGGCAACCGGCATCACGCTGGATATCGGCGAGGTCAGCGGTCTCGACAATCCGCTCAATGGCAGCGCGACCCTGACCCCGGAGCAGGCGGCCGATCTCATGAACGGCCTTTGGTATGTGAACCTGCACACCGAACTCAACCCGCCTGGCGAGATTCGGGGTCAACTCACGCGGCGGTAACCCGGCGCCCGCC
>JBHICL010000052.1:0-12359 GCA_046759605.1 Alphaproteobacteria bacterium
TCAAGGCCGTCCGGAGCGAGCTCGACAGCTATCGCGGCACCGTTCTCGTCCTCTATGGCGACTCGCCGCTCATCGGCGCCGAGACCATTGAGCGCATGCTGGAGCGCGCCGCCGAGCCGGACCGACCGGCGGTCGTCGTGCTCGGTTTCCGGCCGTTGGACCCCGGCGAGTACGGCCGTCTCGTGGTCGGAGCGGACGGCATGCTCGAAGCCATCGTCGAGGCACACGAGGCGGGTCCCGAGGAACGCGCCATTGACCTCTGCAACTCCGGTTTCGTGGCGGTGGACGGCGCACGCCTGTTCGACCTCGTCGACCGCGTCCACAACGACAACGCCAAGGGCGAGTACTACCTGACCGACATTGTCCGCCTGGCGCGCCGGGACGGCCTCGCCTGCGCCGCAGTCGAAGCCCCGGCGGACGAGCTCATGGGGATCGACTCCCGCGCGGACCTGGCGGTGGCGGAGATTTTGCTACAGACCGAGCTCAGAGCCCGCGCCATGGCCGCGGGCGCGACCCTCGTCGATCCGACCACCGTGTGGCTCAGCTTCGACACGGTCCTCGGCCACGACGTCGCGATCGAGCCCAACGTGTTCATCGGTCCCGGGGTCCGCGTGGGTGACGGCGCCACCATCAAGGCGTTCAGCCATCTGGAGGGCGCTATCATCGGACCTGGCGCCGTGGTGGGTCCGTTCGCCCGCTTGCGCCCGGGCGCCGAGATCGGCGCCCGGGCCCACGTCGGCAACTTCGTCGAGGCCAAGAACGCGGTCCTGGGCGAGGGCGCCAAGGCCAATCACCTGAGCTATGTGGGCGATGCCGATGTCGGCCCCGGCGCCAATATCGGCGCGGGCACCATCACCTGCAATTACGACGGCTTTGCCAAGCACCGGACTTCCATCGGCGCCGGTGCATTCATCGGCTCCAACAGCGCGCTCGTCGCGCCGGTCAGCGTGGGACGCGACGCGATCGTCGCCGCCGGCAGCACGATCAACCGCGACGTAGCGGACGGGGCGCTGGCGCTGGCGCGCGGACAGCAGGTGGAAAAGCCCGGTTGGGCGGCCCGTTGGCGGGCGCGCAAGGCGGACAAGCGAGAAGGTTAGGGCGAGACATCCTATGTGCGGAATCATCGGTATCCTGGGCAAGGGCGAGGTAGCGCCCCTGCTACTCGAGGGTCTCAAGCGGCTCGAGTATCGCGGCTACGATTCGGCCGGCATGGCCACGGTCCTCGACGGCGGTCTCGATCGGCGCCGCAGCGAGGGCAAGCTCGCCAACCTCGCGGGCAGGCTCGCCGAGGAGCCGCTGGCCGGCACCATCGGCGTCGGTCACACGCGCTGGGCCACCCACGGCGAGCCCAACGAGGTCAATGCCCACCCCCATATGACCGGGCGCGTCGCCCTCGTGCACAACGGCATCGTCGAGAACTATCAGGCGCTGCGCCAGGAGCTGGAAGCCGCGGGACAGAGCTTCTCGACCGAGACCGACACCGAGGTGGTCGCGGTCATGATCACCACGCTGCTCGAGAAGGGCCTCTCGCCCCAAGAGGCCGTCGCCGAGACCCTCGGGCGGTTGGAGGGGGCGTTTGCCCTCGCGATCATCTTCGCGGGCGAAGAGGACCTGATGATCGGCGCCCGGCGCAGCAGCCCGCTGGCCGTCGGCTACGGCGACGGCGAGATGTATCTGGGCTCGGATGCCCTGTCGCTGGCGCCGCTCACCAAGCGCATCTGCTATCTCGAGGAAGGAGACTGGGTCGAGGTCAGCCGCGAGCGCGCCGTCGTCCACGACGCGAGCGGCGCCGTCGTCGAGCGCGAGGTCAAGCAGACCGAGCTGTCCGGGGCGCTGATCGGCAAGGGCAACTTCCGCCATTTCATGCAGAAGGAGATCTTCGAGCAGCCGGCGGTCGTCGGCGACACCCTTCAGTCCTATGTCAATCCGGCGTCCCGCACCGTAAGTCTGCCGAAGCTGCCGTTCGACCTGGCCACGGTGCCGAAGATCACCATCGTCGCCTGCGGCACGGCGAGCTACGCCGGTCACGTCGGCAAGTACTGGCTCGAGACCCTGGCGCGGATGCCGGTCGAGGTGGACATCGGCTCCGAGTTCCGCTACCGCGATGTGCCGCTGCCCGAAGGCGGCGTGGCCCTCTTCGTGAGCCAGTCGGGCGAGACCGTCGACACCCTCGAGGCTTTACGCCATTGCAAGAGGGCGGGCCAGCACATCGTCTCCGTCGTGAACGTGCCCGAGAGCATGATCGCGCGGGAGTCCCATGTTGTGCTGCCGACCCTCGCCGGCCCCGAGATCGGCGTCGCGTCCACGAAGGCATTCACGACCCAGCTCACCGTTCTCGCTTGTTTCGCCATCGCCGCCGCTCGCGCCCGCGGCGCCATCGACCACCGTCGGGAGGCGGAGCTCGTAGGCGCGCTCACCGAGGCGCCGTCGCGCATGGCCGAGGTGCTCAACCACGACGAGACGCTCCGGACCATCGCAATGGACCTTGCCGAGGCCCGCGACGTGTTGTTCCTCGGGCGCGGGACCTCTTTCCCGATTGCGCTCGAGGGCGCGCTGAAGCTCAAGGAGATCTCCTATATCCACGCCGAGGGCTATGCGGCGGGCGAGATGAAGCATGGCCCGATCGCCCTCATCGATGAAACGGTTCCGGTCATCGTCGTGGCGCCGTCGGACCCCTGGTTCGACAAGACGGCGTCGAACGTCGAGCAGGTTTCGGCCCGGGGCGGCAAGGTGATCTTCCTCTCCGACGAGGGCGGGGTCGCGCGCCTCTCGAACGCCGCCAGCGCCACGGTCGAATTGCCCGCCGTGGATCCCTTCGTGGCTCCCCTGCTTTACGCCGTGCCGGTGCAGCTGCTGGCCTACCACACGGCGGTCGTGAAGGGCACCGACGTGGACCAGCCGCGCAACCTGGCGAAAAGCGTCACCGTGGAATAACGCGGGCCGCCGCGCCCGATCCATCTTCGTTGCGTATGCGCCCCAGCCGGGGGTGGGCTATACTTCGCGTGATCACCTCTCGCGCGCGATCGCCGAGGCGCGCGCCGGTCATGAAGGGAGTCACGGCAATGCTTGATCCAAAAGGCCCGAATGGAATTGAGCTCAGGGACGCGAGCCTTTTTCGTCAGCAGTGCTATGTTGGCGGCGAGTGGATCGACGCCGACGCCGGCAGCACCATCGACGTGACCAACCCGGCGACGGGCGAGGTGCTCGGCACCGTGCCCAAGCTCGGCGCCGCGGAGACGAGACGCGCCGTCGAAGCGGCGAGCGCGGCGTTTCCCGCCTGGCGCGGCATGCTGGCCAAGGAACGCGCAGCGGTCCTGCGCCGGCTGCGGGATCTCATGATGGAGAACCAGGACGATCTCGGCGTGCTCATGACCGCCGAGCAGGGCAAGCCCCTGGCCGAGGCCAAGGGCGAGGTCGCCTACGCGGCGGCGTTCATCGAGTGGTTCGCCGAGGAAGGGCGGCGGGTCTACGGCGACACCATTCCCACCTACATGGCCGACCGCCGCATCGTCGTCGCCAAGGAGCCGGTGGGCGTTTGCGCCGCGATCACGCCCTGGAACTTTCCCGCGGCCATGATCGCGCGCAAGGCGGGTCCGGCACTTGCCGTGGGCTGCACCATGGTCTCCAAGCCGGCCACGGCAACGCCGTACTCGGCGCTGGCCCTGGCCGTGCTCGCCGAGCGCGCCGGTCTGCCCAAGGGGGTGCTGAGCGTCGTGACCGGACCGTCGGGCGAGATCGGCGGCGAGCTCACCGGCAATCCCACCGTTCGCAAGCTCACCTTCACCGGATCGACGACCGTCGGCAAGAAGCTGATGGCCCAGTCGGCGGGGACGATGAAGAAGGTCTCGCTCGAGCTGGGCGGGAACGCGCCCTTCATCGTCTTCGACGACGCCGACATCGACGCCGCGGTCGAGGGCGCCATCGCCTCCAAATTCCGCAACACGGGCCAGACCTGCGTCTGCGCTAACCGCATCTACGTGCAGTCGGGCGTCTACGACGCCTTTGCCGACAAGCTCGTCGCGGCCGTCTCGGAGCTCAAGGTGGGCAACGGCCTTGACGAGGACGTGGTCCAGGGCCCGCTTATCGACATGGCCGCGGTCGAGAAAGTCGAGGAGCACATCGCCGACGCCGTCGCCAAGGGCGCCAGGGTCGCCGTCGGCGGCGGCCGCCATGGCCTGGGCGGCACGTTCTTCGAGCCCACCGTGCTGACCGACGTGGTTGCCGAGACGAAGGTGACGCGGGAGGAGACCTTCGGTCCCCTGGCGCCGCTCTATCGCTTCGACGACGAGGCTGAGGCGATACGTCTCGCCAACGATACCGAGTTCGGCCTTGCCGCGTATTTCTATACACGCGACGTGGGCCGCGCCTGGCGCGTGGGCGAGGCGCTGGAGTACGGGCTCGTGGGCGTCAACGCCGGCGTCATCTCCACCGAGATCGCCCCCTTCGGCGGCTACAAGGAGTCCGGCATCGGACGCGAGGGCTCGAAATACGGCGTCGACGAGTACCTGGAGATCAAGTATCTGTGCATGGCGGGGCTCGACAGGTAGGGTCGTCCCCGCCAGTCAGTCCTGGGCCTTTGGCGACCGCGGTCGGTCCGCGCGGATCGTCTCTCCACCGCCCTTTCACGCCCCGGGTGGTCCCCGCTAAGCTGTCGCGGACCACATGACAACCACGTGGGGAGAGACAGTGGCGGGGTACGATTACGACCTCTATGTCATCGGTGGGGGCTCCGGCGGCGTCCGCGCCGCGCGGATGTCGGCGGAGTACGGCGCCCGCGTCGCCATCTCCGAGGAGCGCTATCTCGGCGGCACCTGCGTGAACGTAGGGTGCATACCAAAGAAGCTCCTTGTTTACGGCTCCCATTTCAGCGAGGACTTCGAGGACGCCCGCTGGTATGGCTGGCGGGCCGGGGACGCGCCGCCCTTCGACTGGCGCATCCTCGTCGCCAACAAGGATCGCGAGATCGCGCGCCTGAACGGCGTCTACGCCCGCGTCCTCACCACGGCCGGCGTTGAGATCCACCGTGGCCGGGCCACACTCGTGGACGCGAACACGGTGGCGTTGGGCGACCGCCGCGTCACGGCGGAATACATCCTTGTAGCGACCGGCGGATGGCCCTCGGTGCCCGACGTTCCGGGCAAGGAGCACGTCATCACTTCCAACGAGGCCTTTCATCTCGGCGCGTTTCCGCGCCGCGCGGTCATCGTTGGCGGTGGCTACATCGCCGTGGAGTTCGCGGGGATCTTCCAGGGCCTCGGCGCCGAGACCACGCTCGCATACCGCGGTCCGCTGTTCATGCGGGGCTTCGACGATGACGTGCGCACCCACCTTGCCGCGGAGATGCGAAAGAAGGGGATCGATCTGCGCTTCGAGACGCGGGTCGCCGCCGTCGAGAAGACGACCGACGGGCTCGCGGCCCGATTGGAGGACGGCGGCACGCTCGAGGCCGACCTCATCATGTACGCGACGGGACGCGCGCCCAACGCCCATGGCTTCGGGCTCGCGGGGCTGGGCGTTGAGCTCGATGAGCGTGGCGGCATCGTCGTCGACGATTACTTCCGTTCCTCCGTTCCCAACATCTTCGCCATCGGCGATGTCATAGACCGGGTGAAGCTGACGCCGGTGGCCATCGCCGAGGGGATGGCGGTGGCGAAGACCCTGTTCCGGCACGAGCCGATGAAACTGGATTATGCCGACATACCCACGGCGGTGTTCAGCCAGCCCAACGTCGGCACGGTCGGTCTCACAGAAGCGTCGGCGCGCGAACGTCACGGCGATGTGGTGGTCTTTCGCAGCACCTTCCGGCCGCTCAAGCTCACCTTGACGGACCGGAACGAGGAGACCCTCATGAAGCTCGTGATCGAGCGATCCACCGACAAGGTGCTCGGCGTGCACATGGTCGGACCCGACGCCGGCGAGATTATTCAGGGCCTCGCGGTCGCCGTCAAAGCTGGCGCCACGAAGGCGGACTTCGACCGCACCATCGGCATTCATCCCACCGCGGCGGAAGAATTCGTGACCATGCGCGCGCCGGCGCCGGAACCGTTGCCGGAAGCGGCGGACTGAAGGGGAGGAGCCGCGGCCGGTATCCGCGATTCTCCTGGAAAAGTTCCGGAAAAGTGCGTAAACACTCGAATTGGCGCGATATTGCGGCGTTGGTGGGGGGTGTGAGATGGCCCTGACCTGGCATCCTGGCAGCTGGCGTGGACTGGAGATCCGGCAGGTGCCGGAGTACCCGGACGAGGACCACCTCGGACGCGTGTGCGAGACGCTGAGCCGGTTCCCGCCGCTCGTTTTCGCCGGCGAGGCGCGGCGCTTGCGCGAAGGCCTGGGGCGCGTGGCGCGGGGCGAGGCGTTTCTGCTGCAGGGCGGCGACTGCGCCGAGAGCTTTGCCGAGTTTCACCCCGACAACATCCGCGACACGTTCAAGGTGCTGCTCCAGATGTCCGTCGTTCTGACCTTCGGCGCCGCCTGTCCGGTGGTCAAGGTGGGCCGTCTCGCCGGGCAGTTCGCCAAGCCGCGTTCCTCGCCCACGGAGGTGCGGGACGGCGTGGAGCTTCCCGCCTATCGGGGCGACATCATCAACGCGATGGCCTTCGATGCCGAGGCCCGCCGGCCGGACCCCGAGCGCTTGATCCGCGCTTACAACCAGGCAGCCGCGACGCTCAACCTGATACGCGCCTTCGCCCAGGGCGGTTTTGCCGATCTGCACAAGGTCCACAAGTGGAACCAGGACTTCGTCAAGGCGAGCCCCCAGGGAGAGCGCTACGAGGAGACCGCATCGCGCATCGACGAGGCGTTGCGGTTCATGGACGCGTGCGGCCTCACCAGCGACTCCGTGCCTCAGCTGCGTGAGACGGAGTTCTATACGAGCCACGAGGCGCTTCTTTTGCCCTACGAGCAGGCGCTTACCCGTCAGGACAGCCTGACCGGCAAGTGGTACGACGTCTCGGCGCACATGCTGTGGATAGGGAATCGCACGCGGATGCCCGACGGCGCGCATGTGGAGTTCCTTCGGGGCGTCGACAACCCGGTGGGCCTCAAGGCCGGGCCGACCCTCGAGCCGGACGAGCTGCTGCGACTGTGCGACGTTCTGAACCCGGCCAACGAAGCGGGCCGGCTCACCGTCATCAGCCGCATGGGCGCCGACCAGGTGGAGGAGAAGCTGCCGCCGCTCATCCGAGCCATCCAGCGCGAAGGTCGCGCGGTCGTCTGGTCCTGTGACCCGATGCACGGCAACACGGTGAAGGCGGCGAACGACTACAAAACGCGTTCCGTCGACCGTATCTTGAGCGAGGTCCGTTCGTTCTTCGCCGTCCACGAGGCGGAAGGCACCCACGGCGGCGGTGTGCACTTCGAGATGACGGGGCAGGACGTGACGGAGTGTATCGGCGGCGCCCAGGAGATCACCGAGGAGAAGCTGTCGGACCGGTATCACACCCACTGCGACCCCAGGCTCAACGCGAGCCAGGCCCTGGAGCTCGCGTTCCTCGTGGCCGAGAACCTGAAGCTCCGGCGCGACGGCAGCTCAGGGGCGCTCGCCGCCGCCTCATAGGAGTGGAGCAGGGGACGGGGCGCCGGCGGAGCGAGGTGCGTATGCCAGGCGTGGTCAAGGCAAAGCGAGATCCCGCGACCTCCCGGAGGCCGGACGAGACAAGGGCGCGCGTGGACGAACGCATCCATGCCCTGACCGATCACTATTTCAACCGGACCCGAGAGGTGATCGGTCGCTTCGGCGACCGGCCCGTCACCTACGCCGTGTTCATGCGCCGCCCGGTGGTGTCGGCGCCGCGACTGGCCATCCGCTGGCTCGAGGAGGTGGCGACGGCGCGAGGAACGGCGTTCGGCATCGATCTCAACTACGAGGAAGGCCGTTGGGTGGGCGCCGGCGAGCCACTCATGTACATCACCGGCTCGTTCTTCGAGCTGGTGGACCTCGAGACGCTCTACCTCCAGCGGCTGGGGGCGGCGTGCGTCGCCGCCCACAATGCCTACGCCATGTGCGTGGACCTGCCGAGGGTCGCTTTCATGGCCTTCGATGCCCGGCATTGCGCCGGATCGGAGATGGCGGAGATGATGGCCTACGCGGCGGCGGTGGGCTCGGAGCGCGCGAAGAGAAAGGTGGGTGCGGTCGGCTTCGTCGGCAATGCGACCCAGGAGACCATACATTACTTCGGCCGCGACAAGGCGCTGGGCACCATGCCCCATGCGCTCATCGGCTATGCGGGATCGACCGTGCGGGCGGCGGAGATGTACCAGAAGACTTTCCCCGGCGAGCCGATGACCGTGCTGGTCGACTATTTCGGCCGGGAGGTCACAGACAGCCTCGTGGTTTGCCGCCGTTTCGCCGAGATGGCGGCGGCGGGCCATATCTCGGTGCGCGTCGACACGCCGGGTGGGCGCTACATCGAGGGGCTCGATCCGCCCACGTCCTATGCGGTGCTCGAGCGGCACGCGCCGGATGCGATACGCGGCTACCGTACCGAGGCGGAGCTTAGGCATCTGATCGGCGGCGGCGTTTCCGCGGCCGCCATATGGCATATACGCGAGCGGCTCGACGCGGCCGACTTCACCAACGTGAAAATCGTCGCCACCTCCGGCTTCGGCCCGGAGAAATGCAAGGTGATGGCCGCCGCTGCGGTGCCCGTGGACGTCGTCGGCTCCGGCTCGTTCCTCCCCACGAACTGGCACGAGACCTACGCCACCGCCGATGTCGTCGAGTACGACGGCAAGCCCCGGGTCAAGGTGGGCCGCGAGTTCCTGCTCCGCAAATAGGCGTGGCCGCCACGGTCGCCATCCGGAAGTCTTGCCGGAGACCGAGTTGCGTCGGCCCCGGCGGCGCCGCGCGGACGCCGAAACCGCACGCCCATCTCCCCTCGAGAAGCCCCAGGCGCCTTATATAATCCGACGCCTCCGGTCCGGCCAACGGCATCACCGGGCGTCATTGACAGGCGCTGGGGGCGGCGTCACCTTTTCCGCATGGGGCCGCGAGCGGTGCGGCTCCGCCGATCCCGGCCCCGTTGGGAAAGCCCATGACGAACAGCCTCGACATCGCTCTGGCGCAGCTCGACCCCACGGTCGGCGACATCGCCGGCAACGTGAAGATATTGCGCGATGCCCGCGCCGCCGCGGCCTCGGAGGGTGCGGACCTGGTCGTCGCCACCGAGCTGGTGGTGTCCGGCTACCCGCCCGAAGACCTGGTGCTGAAGCCCGCCTTCGTGGAGGCGGTGCGCGAGGGTGTCATGGAGCTGGCCGCGGACACCGCCGACGGCGGTCCGGCGATCGTGGTGGGGGCGCCCTGGCGCGATGGCGACGCCGTGTACAACGCCGTGCTTCTGCTGGACGGCGGTCGGATGGCGACGGCCCGCTACAAGGTCGACCTGCCGAACTACGGCGTCTTCGACGAGAAGCGGGTGTTCGCGGTGGGGCGTCCCGGTGGTCCCGTGAACTTCCGCGGCGTGCGGCTCGGTCTCGCCATCTGCGAGGACATTTGGACGCCGGAGGTGTGCGAGACGCTCGAGGAATCGGGCGCCGAGATCCTGATCGTCGTCAACGGCAGCCCGTTCGAGCACGACAAGCCCGACCTCCGGACCAACATCGCGGTCGCCCGCATCAACGAGACCCGCCTGCCCCTCGCCTACGTGAACCAGGTAGGCGGGCAGGACGAGCTGGTGTTCGACGGTGCCTCCTTCGTCCTCAATGCCGACCGCTCTCTGGTGGTTCAGGCGCCGTCGTTCCGCGACGCCGTGGTGACGACCCGGTGGCGGCGCGAGGGAGACGGCTGGCGCTGCCAGCCGGGAGAGGTCGTCCCGCCCCTCGAAGGTCATGCCGCGATCTATCAGGCGGTGGTCCTGGGTCTCGGCGACTACGTGGGCAAGAACGGTTTTCCCGGCGTGGTTCTGGGTCTCTCCGGCGGCATCGACTCGGCGCTATCCGCGGCGATCGCGGTGGACGCTCTCGGCGCGGGACGCGTGCACTGCGTCATGATGCCCTCGCCCTACACCAGCGAGGCCAGCCTCGAGGACGCGGCGGAGACGGCGCGGCGCCTGGGCGTGCGCCTCGACAGCGTCTCCATCGAGCCGGCCATGGGGGCCTTCGACGACATGCTGCGGGGCGCCTTCAACGCCCCGGCCGCCGGGCTCACCAAGGAAAACATCCAGTCCCGCGCCCGCGGCGTTACCCTCATGGCGATCAGCAACGCCACCGGGGCCATGCTGCTCACCACCGGCAACAAGTCCGAGATGTCCGTGGGCTACGCCACCATCTACGGGGATATGTGCGGCGGCTATTCGGTCCTCAAGGACATCTACAAGACCGACGTCTTCGCTCTCGCCCGCTGGCGCAACGCCAACCGGCCCGAGGGCGGCCTGGGACCCAACGGACCGGTCATACCCGAGCGCGTCATCACCAAGGCGCCTTCCGCCGAGCTGCGCCCGGATCAGAAGGACGAGGACTCCCTGCCGCCCTATGCGGAGCTGGACGAGATCCTGCGCGGTCTCATCGAGGAGGATCTGGGGGTGGAAGCCCTGGCCGCCAACGGCCATGACCGCGAGACCCTGGAGAGGGTCTGGCGGCTTCTCGAAACGGCGGAGTACAAGCGGCGTCAGGCCCCGCCCGGGGTCAAGATCACCGGCCGCGCCTTCGGTCGCGACCGTCGCTATCCGGTCACCAACGCCTTCCGCGGCTCCGCGTGACGGGACAGCCGGGTCCGCGTCGCCTCCGGCCCCCGCGCGCTTGAACTGGCGCGAGGGAGCACATACAGTAGCCGGCGTTTCTCGCATTCGCCCCTGAGAGGTGGTGCATGATCGTTCGTTCCCGCCGATGTTGTCTGGGGCCGCGAATTAGCGGCTGAGGTCCGTCCGCGGTCTCGCGCGGGCGGCGCCGGCGTGAACCCTTGGCCAAGCAACCGGAACGAACGATGACTTTGCGGCTTTACAATACGCTTACCCGGCGGAAGCAGCCCTTCCAGCCCCTGGATCCCGCGCATGTGCGCATGTACGTCTGCGGGCCCACGGTCTACGACAGCATCCACATCGGCAACGCCCGGCCGCTCGTGGTCTTCGACGTGCTCTACCGGGTGCTCAAGCGCAAGTACCCCAAGGTCACCTACGTCCGCAACATCACCGACGTGGACGACAAGATCAACGCGCGCGCCAAGGAGCTGGGCGAGGACATCCGCGAGTTCACCGAGCGCACCGCGGCCCTGTTCCACCAGGACGTGGCGGAGCTGGGCGTGCTGCAGCCCGACGAGGAGCCCCGCGCCACCGACCACATCGAGCAGATGAAGGCGATGATCCAGAAGCTGCTCGCCGCGGGTCACGCCTACGCGGCCGACGGCCACGTCCTGTTCCATGTTCCCTCGATGCCCACCTACGGCCGGCTCTCCCGCCGCAACCGGGACGAAATGATCGCGGGCGCCCGGGTCGAGGTGGCTCCCTACAAGAAGGACCCCGCCGACTTCGTGCTGTGGAAGCCGAGCACGGAGGACCTGCCGGGATGGGACAGCCCATGGGGCCGCGGGCGGCCGGGCTGGCACCTCGAGTGCTCGGTGATGAGCGAGCACTTTCTGGGCCAGGAGTTCGACATCCACGGCGGCGGCGTGGACCTCGTCTTTCCGCACCACGAGAACGAGATCGCGCAAAGCTGCTCCGCCAATCCCGGCAAGACCTTTGCCCGGATCTGGCTGCACAACGGCTACCTGATGGCCGAGGGCGAGAAGATGTCGAAGTCCCTCGGCAACTTCTACACGTTGCGCGAGCTCCTCGACAGGTTCGACGGCGAGGTGCTCAAGCTGACTCTCCTGCAAACCCAATACCGCCAGCCTCTGGATTTCACCATGGACGGCGTGCGCATGGCGCAGAAGAGGCTCAACCGCCTCTACCGCGCGAAGGAGAAGCTCGAGCCTCGGGCAGAAGAAGACATCGCCGTATCCGACGAGAGCTACGCCAGCGAGGATGCCTTGAGCGACGATCTGAACACGCCGCTGGCGATCAGCCAGCTGGAGCAGCAGGCGGACCGGATCCTTGGCGGCAACGTCGAAGCGGGTGAGGATGCTTACTATGACTTCGTGGGAAACGCCGGGGTTCTGGGTCTTTTGGACTGGGACAGTAATCGATGGTTCCGGGGCGGTCGCGACGGAAGCGCGGTCGAGCGCATCGAGACCTTGATCGACGAGCGTGCGAAGGCGCGGGAGGCGAAGGACTTCGCGCGCGCCGACGAGATACGCGAGCAATTGAAAGGCGAGGGGATCGTGTTGGAAGACCTGTCCGGCGGCAAGACCAACTGGCGCAAGGCCGTATGAGGTGTCGCCATGTCATCCGGTAACCGCATCTATCTGTTCGACACCACGCTCCGCGACG
>JBHICL010000053.1:0-12357 GCA_046759605.1 Alphaproteobacteria bacterium
CGAGGGCGGCAAGACCGTCGGCGCCGGCGTCGTCACCGGGATCATAGAGTAGCGGGGAACAGGCGGCCCAACCAAAGGGCCGCCTGTTCCTTCAACGGAACGAGCCATGGAAAGTCAACACATCCGCATCCGCCTCAAGGCCTACGACCATCGGGTGCTTGACCAGTCGGCCAAGGAGATCGTCGGTACGGCCAAGAGGACGGGAGCCGAGGTGCGGGGACCGATTCCGCTGCCGACGCGGATCGAGAAGTACACGGTGTTGCGCTCGCCGCACATCGACAAGAAGTCGCGGGAGCAGTTCGAGATACGGACCCACAAACGGCTCCTCGACATCATCGATCCGACGCCCCAGACCGTCGACGCGCTGATGAAGCTCGACCTGGCGGCCGGCGTGGACGTGGAAATCAAACTCTAGGCTCGTCGTGGAATCGTAGGGACTTTGCCATGCGCACCGGTTTGATCGCCAGAAAGGTCGGAATGACCCGCGTCTTCGACGAGACGGGCGCGCATACTCCGGTCACGGTGCTCAGGGTCGACGGCTGTCAGGTCGTAGCGCGGCGCACCTCGGAGAAGGACGGTTACGACGCCGTCCAGGTGGGCCTCGACGCGGCCAAGGTGAAGCGGATGTCGAAGCCCATGCGCGGCCACTACGCCAAGGCGAAGGTGGAGCCGAAGCGGCGTCTGGCCGAGTTCCGCGTCAGCGCCGACGCGCTGCTCGATCCTGGAACCGACCTCACGGCGGCGCACTTCGTCGCCGGGCAGTTCGTGGACGTGGTTGGCAAGTCCATTGGCAAGGGCTTCGCCGGCGTCATGAAGCGGCATAACTTCGCCGGCCTGGGCGCGAGCCACGGCGTTTCGGTCTCGCACCGCAGCCAGGGCTCCACCGGCCAGTGCCAGGATCCGGGCAAGGTCTTCAAAGGCAAGAAGATGGCGGGCCATCTGGGGAACGCCCGGAGCACGGTACAGAACCTCCGCGTCGTCGCCACCGATCCCGAGGCGGGGCTGATCATGGTGCGGGGCGCGGTGCCGGGGTCGAACGGGGGCTACGTGCTCGTGAAGGACGCGATCAAGAGACCGCTGCCCGACGACGCGCCTTTCCCGACGGCGACGGCGAAGTCGGCTGCGCCGGCGGAGGACGATGAGCCCGAGACGCCGGCCGCGGACCCGGAGACGGCCGATAATGCCGCCTCGGCGGACGAGGGTTAGATGATGAAGTGCAAGGTCGTCACCCTCGACAACAAGTCGGCCGGCGAGATCGACCTCGACGACAAGGTCTTCGGACTCGAGGTGCGGCGCGACATTCTGGCGCGCATGGTGAACTACCAGCTCGCCAAGCGGCGTCGCGGCACCCACAAGACCAAGACCGTGGGCGAGATCTCGGGCACGACCCGCAAGGCCTACCGGCAGAAGGGCACCGGGCGTTCCCGCGTCGGCAGCGTCAGGGCCACTCAGTTTCGCGGCGGTCAGGTAGCCTTCGGACCGATCGTGCGCGACCACGCCATCGACCTGCCGAAGAAAGTACGGCGGCTCGCGTTGAAGACGGCGCTGTCGGCGAAGCAGAAGGAAGGAAAGCTGATCGTTCTCGACGCGGCAGCCGCGGCAGAGCCGCGGACCAAGGCCCTCGTGGAACGGTTGCGCGGGCTCGGGCTCGCCTCGGCATTGATTATCGACGGCGCCGAGGTGGACCGGAACTTCGGTCTGTCGGTCAGGAACATCCCCAATATCGACGTGCTGCCGGAGCGGGGAGCCAACGTGTACGACATCCTGCGTCGCGACACGTTGGTGTTGACCAGGCAGGCGGTCGAGCTGCTGCAGGAACGCTTGCGATGAGCCGGACGAGGAAACCGCGCGGCCGGGTCGAGCTGTCCCGCGAGCGCATGTACGACATCATCCGCTCTCCGGTGATCACGGAGAAGGCGACAGTAGCCTCCGAGCACAACCAGGTCGTGTTCCGGGTGCCGCTGGAAGCCACCAAGCCGGAGATCCGCGCCGCGGTGGAGGGCCTGTTCGACGTCAAGGTCACGGCCGTCAACACCCTCCGGCAGCGGGGCAAGGTGAAGATGTGGCGCGGACGGCGCGGCCGCCGCGCCGACGTCAAGAAGGCCGTCGTGACGCTGGCCGAAGGCCAATCGATCGACGTGACCACCGGGGTCTGACGATGGCGCTCAAGACATACAAGCCCACCACTCCAGGCCAACGCGGACTCGTCATCGTCGACCGGGGAGAGCTTTGGAAGGGCGATCCCGTCAAGAAGCTGACCGAGGGCCTGACAAAGAAGGGCGGACGCAACAACGCGGGCCGGATAACGGCGCGACGCCGCGGCGGCGGACACAAGCGTCTCTACCGCAAGATCGACTTCAAGCGGCGCAAGTTCGACGTGCCCGCGATCGTGGAGCGCGTCGAGTACGACCCGAACCGTACCGCGTTCATCGCCTTGATCCGTTACGACGACGGCGAGGAGAGCTATATCCTCGCGCCCCAGCGCATGCGCGTGGGCGACAAGGTGATCTCCGGGCAGCGGGTGGATGTGAAGCCGGGCAACGCCATGCCGCTTCGTTCAATTCCGGTCGGCACGATCATCCACAACATCGAGATGAAGCCGGGCAAGGGCGGGCAGATCGCGCGCGCCGCCGGGACTTACGTTCAACTGGTCGGTCGCGACCAGGACTACGCGCTGCTCAAGCTGGCCTCGGGCGAGGTTCGCATGGTGCGAGCCGAGTGCATGGCCACGATCGGCGCCGTCTCCAATCCCGACCAGGGCAACATCAAGCTCGGCAAGGCCGGGCGCAAGCGCTGGCTGGGCAAGCGCCCGTCGGTGCGCGGGGTCGCGATGAACCCCATCGACCACCCCCATGGGGGCGGCGAGGGCCGCAGCTCCGGAGGCCGCCACCCGGTGACGCCGTGGGGCAAGCCGACCAAGGGCAAACGCACCCGCAGCAACAAGAAGACGGACGCACTCATCGTGCGCCGTCGTCGCTAGGAGGAACAGGGCAGTGGCTCGCTCGGTCTGGAAAGGCCCGTTCGTGGACGGCTATCTGCTCAAGAAAGCCGAGCTGGCCCGTCAGTCCGGGCGCAACGAGGTCATCAAGACATGGTCGCGGCGTTCAACGATCCTGCCCCAGTTCGTGGGCCTCACGTTTGGCGTGCACAACGGCCACAAGTTTCTCCCTGTCCTTGTAACCGAGAACATGGTGGGGCACAAGTTCGGTGAGTTTGCGCCGACGCGGACTTACTACGGCCACGCCGCCGACAAGCGCGCGCGGAGGAGATGATGGGCAAGAAGGCGAATCCGCCGCGGCAGAAGGACAACGAGGCGAGGGCGTATGTTCGGGCGCTGCGGGTGAGCCCGCGGAAGCTGAACCTCGTGGTCGAGTCCGTCCGCGGCAAGACCGTGCAGGCGGCACTCACGGAGCTCTCGTTCTCGCGCCGCCGGATCGCCGGGTCGGTCCGAAAGGCGATCGAGAGCGCCATCGCCAACGCCGAGAACAACCACCAGCTCGATGTGGATCGTCTGGTCGTGGCGGAGGCCACCGTTGGAAAGGGATTGGTGATGAAGCGCTGGCGCGCGCGGGCGCGCGGACGGATTGCCCGGATACGCAAGCCGTTCAGCAACCTGACGGTTGTCGTGCGTGAGCGGGAGGACGCGTAGCCATGGGTCAGAAGGTCAACCCCGTCGGCCTCAGGCTCGGCATCAATCGGACGTGGGATTCGCGTTGGTATGCCGAAGGCGCCGACTACGGCAACCTCTTGCACGAGGACCTCGGCCTGCGCCAGTTCCTGCGCAAGCGCCTGTCCGGCGCCGGTATCTCGCGGATCCTCATCGAACGACCGGCAAAGAAGGCGCGCATCACCATTCACACCGCGCGGCCGGGCGTGGTCATCGGCAAGAAGGGAGCGGATATCGAGAAGCTTCGCGTCGATCTGGCCAAGATGACGGGTTCGGAGATCAGCCTCAACATCGTCGAGGTGCGCAAGCCGGAACTCGACGCCGCGCTGGTCGCCGAAACCGTCGCGCAGCAACTCGAAAGACGCGTGGGCTTTCGCCGCGCGATGAAGCGGGCCGTTCAGAACGCGCTGCGACTGGGCGCTCAGGGCGTGCGCGTGATGTGCGGCGGCCGCCTCGGCGGCGCTGAAATCGCCCGTACCGAGCAATACCTCGAAGGCAAGGTGCCGCTGCACACGTTGCGCGCGGACGTCCACTATGGGACCGCCACGGCCAAAACCACCTACGGCACCTGCGGGGTCAAGGTTTGGATCTACAAGGGCGACATCATGGAGCACGACCCGATGGCCCAGGACAAGCGGGTCGACGAAATGCAGCTCGGGCGCTAGCCGCGTCCCGTGTGCATAGCGAGTGAATCATGCTGAGTCCCAAGCGAACCAAGTTTCGTAAGCAGCATAAAGGCCGCATCCGGGGCACGGCGACGTCGGGGACGGCGCTCAACTTCGGCTCCTACGGCCTGAGAGCGACGGCTCCAGGCCGCATCACGGCGCGGCAGATCGAGGCGGCGCGGCGGGTCATGACGCGTCACATGAAGCGCACGGGCAAGATCTGGATTCGGGTGTTCCCGGACGTGCCGGTCAGCTCCAAGCCGGCCGAGGTGCGGATGGGCAAGGGCAAGGGCTCGCCCGAGTTCTGGGTGGCCCGCGTGCGGCCGGGGCGGATCATGTTCGAGATCGAAGGCGTGCCGCCGGAGACGGCTCGCCGAGCTTTCGAGCTGGCGGCGGCCAAGCTGCCGATCCAGGCCCGGTTCGTCAGTCGTCAGGGCATGTGAGGCGACGATGAAAATTGGAGACGTGAGAGCCAAGAGCGACGATGAGCTCAGGGAGCAGCTCCGCGACCTGAAGAAGCAGGCGTTCAATCTGCGCTTCCAGAAGGCGAGCGGTCAGCTGGAGAACACGGCACTCGTCCGCCAGGTGCGGCGCGACATCGCTCGCGTCCAGACGGCACTAGGCGAGCGCCGCGAGGTCAAGGCTTGAACTCGAGCGGGAGAAGTTGATGCCGAGACGAGTGCTCACCGGCACGGTGGTCGGCGATGGGATGGACAAGACGGTGGTGGTCAGGGTCAACCGCCGCGTCATACATCCGTTCTACAAGAAGTTCGTCATGCGTTCCAAGCGGTTCGCGGCGCACGACGAAGAGAACGCCTACCACGTCGGCGATGTGGTGCGAATTCGCGAGTGTCGGCCGCTGTCCAAGCGCAAGCACTTCGAGGTCGTTGACAAGGTCGGCGGCTGATCAAGCGCTGCGGTGAGGAAACGACGCCATGATCCAGATGCAATCCAACCTGGACGTCGCCGACAACAGTGGTGCCCGACGGGTTCAGTGCATCAAGGTTCTGGGCGGCTCGAAACGCAAGTCGGCTGGCGTGGGCGATGTGGTCGTCGTCTCGGTCAAGGAGGCCATCCCCCGCGGCCGGGTCAGGAAGGGTGAGATGCACAGGGCGGTGATCGTGCGCACGCGGAACGATATTCGTCGGCCCGACGGCACCGTCATCCGCTTCGACCGCAACGCGGCGGTGCTTATCAACAACCAGGGGGAACCCATCGGCACGCGCATTTTCGGCCCGGTCACGCGCGAGCTCCGGGCCAAGCATTACATGAAGATTATCTCGCTCGCTCCGGAGGTCTTGTGATGGCGCGAGAAAAGCTCAAGCTCAAGAAAGGCGACAAGGTCGTCGTCGTCTCCGGGCGCGAGAAAGGACGTTCCGGCGAGATCCTGCGGGTCATGCGAAAGGAGCGGCGTGTGCTCGTCCAGGGCATCAACATGGTGAAGAAGCATCGGCGACCAACGGCATCGTCGCCCGGTGGCATCAACGAGTTCGAAGCGCCACTTCATATCTCGAACGTCGCCATTGTCGACCCGAAGACGAACCAGCCGTCGCGCGTCGGCTACAAGTTTCTGGAAGACGGAAAAAAGGTTCGCTACGCGAAGCGATCCGGCGAGATCCTGGACCGGTAGGTGGGTCATGTCCGCACGTCTACATGAACATTACGACACGGCCGTCAAGGCGAACCTCGCCACGGAGTTTGGATACAAGAACCCGATGCAGGTTCCGCGCCTCGACAAGATCATCCTCAACATGGGCGTGGGCGAGGCCGTCCAGGATTCGAAAAAGCTCGACAACGCGGTCGACGAGCTGACCCTGATCTCGGGACAGAAGCCGATCATCTGCGCGGCCAAGAAGTCGGTGGCGAACTTCAAGCTGCGCACCGGCATGAAGATCGGATGCAAGGTCACACTGCGCCGCGAGCGGATGTACGAATTCCTCGATCGCTTGATCACCATTGCCCTGCCGCGGGTCAGGGATTTCCGGGGACTGAGCGCGAGCAGCTTCGACGGCCGCGGCAACTTCGCGCTGGGGCTCAAGGAGCAGATCGTGTTCCCGGAGATCGATTACGACAAAGTACAGGACATTCGTGGCCTCGACATCGTCATTTGCACGACCGCGAAAACCGATGCCGAGGCGTTGGCACTCCTCAAGGGGTTTGACATGCCCTTCCGTGTTTAGGGACGACACATGGCGAAAAAGAGCGCAATAGAAAAGAACCAGCGACGTCAACGACTGATCCGGAAAAACCGGGCAAAGCGCGCACGGTTCAAGGCGATAGCCAATGATCCGCGACGACCGCCGGAGGAGCGGTTTGCGGCCCGTCTCACGCTGGCCAAGCTGCCGCGAAACAGTGCTCCGGTGCGGCTCCGCAATCGTTGCGAGCTAACGGGCCGGCCGCGCGGTTTCTATCGTAAATTCCGGCTGTCGAGGATTGCCGTACGCGATTTGGCATCCGCCGGCCAGATCCCCGGCATGGTCAAATCGAGCTGGTAAGGAGCGAATATGTCGATGAGCGACCCAATCGGTGACCTCTTGACGCGCATCCGCAACGGCCAGCGGGCGAAGATGCGGACGGTCACGGCTCCCGATTCCAGACTGCGTGCATCCGTACTCGACGTGCTGCAGAAGGAAGGCTTCATCCGTGGCTATTCACAGCTGGAGATGCGCAGTGGCGTGCGCGAGCTTACGATCGAGCTCAAGTACCACGAAGGCGAGCCGGTGATCCGCGAGATCAAGCGGGTTTCACGGCCTGGTCGGCGCGTCTACTCGAAAATCAAGGACTTGCGCCAGGTCTATGGCGGACTGGGGATCGCCATTCTGTCCACGCCCAAGGGCGTATTGTCGGACAACGACGCGCGGGCGGAGAACGTCGGCGGCGAGGTCCTTTGCCACGTGTTCTAGGGGACGGGCTCATGTCAAGGATCGGCAAACATCCGATCGAAATCCCGGACGGCACGGAAGTGCGCGTCGACGGCCAGACCGTCTCGGCCAAGGGCAAGCTCGGCGAGGGGGCTGTCTCGCTGGTGCCGGAAGTGGTGGTCAGTCGGGAGGACGGGCTCGTGTGGGTAAAGCCCCGGGACGACAGCCAGCGGGCTCGCATCATGTGGGGAACGTCGCGGAGTCTCGTCAACAACCTGGTCACCGGTGTCACCGAGGGGTTCTCGAAGCGACTGACGATCACCGGCGTCGGCTACCGCGCGTCGATCCAGGGCGACACCCTGAACCTTCAGCTCGGTTACAGCCACGACATCCGCTACCCCATCCCCGACGGCATCCAGATCACCTGCGAGGGGACGACCAACATTACCGTCGCGGGCGCGGACAAGCAGCGAGTGGGCCAGGTTGCGGCCGAGATCCGTGCGTTCCGGAAGCCGGAACCGTACAAGGGCAAAGGGATCCGCTATGCGAACGAGATGATATTGCGCAAGGAAGGCAAGAAGAAATGAGCGGCACTCAGCGGCAGCTGTTCGAGCGTCGTAGACGGCGGGTCCGCAACAGGATAAGGGCCGTCGGGCCGGCGCGCCCGCGTCTCAGCGTGTTTCGCTCCAGCAAGCACATCTACGCCCAGGTCATCGACGACCGGCAGGGCCGGACGCTGGCCGCGGCATCGACGCTCGAGAAGGATCTCCGCTCCAGGCTCAAGAGGGCGGCGGACGTCGATGCAGCAAAGGAGATCGGCAAGCTGGTGGCCGAGCGTGCGGTCGCGGCGGGCGTGAAGGACGTTGTTTTCGACCGCGGCGGATACCTGTACCACGGCAGGGTCAAAGCCCTTGCCGAGGCGGCCCGCGAAGCCGGTCTCAAGTTCTAGGAGGGGCCTCGTATGGCACAAGCTCCGGCACGAAGCCGTCGAGACGATCGCGGGCCGCGGGAGGAAAGCGATCTCGTCGAAAAGCTCGTCAGCATCAACCGCGTGGCCAAAGTCGTAAAAGGTGGCCGCCGCTTCGGCTTTGCAGCGGTCGTGGTCGTTGGCGACGCCAAGGGACGGGCCGGTTTTGGCTCGGGAAAGGCGCGAGAGGTGCCGGAGGCCATCCGCAAGGCCACCGAGCAGGCACGTCGAGGCTTGGTCCGCGTCCCTCTGCGCGAGGGACGCACCCTGCACCATGACGTGAACGGCCGCTTCGGGGCCGGGCGGGTCGTCCTGCGCGCGGCGCCGCCGGGGACCGGCATCATCGCCGGAGGGCCGATGCGCGCGGTGTTCGAGTGTCTGGGCGTGCAGGATGTGGTGGCGAAGTCCATCGGTTCCTCGAACGCTCACAACATGATCAAGGCCACGTTCGACGGTCTCGGAAACCTCAACTCGCCGCGCGCCGTCGCCGCGCGCCGTGGGCGCAAGGTCGCCGAGATCATCGGTCGCCGAAACGCGGCGCGCAAGGAGCCGGTCAATGGCTGAGAAGTCGGCGAAGACGCTTCGGGTCACCCAGATCCGCAGCCCCATAGGCCGGCCCGGAGACCAGCGCCGGACGTTGGTCGGCCTCGGCCTCGATAAGCTCAACCGGGTGCGAGAGCTCGAGGATACGGCCGCGGTCCGCGGGATGATCGATAAGGTGAGGCACCTGGTGCGTGTCGAGGAGTTGGGCTGAGGAGCACAAGGAAGAACCGGCGATGAAGCTCAATGAATTGACCGACCTCCCCGGCGCGCGCAAGGGGAGCAAGCGCATCGGGCGCGGCATCGGCTCGGGCAAGGGCACGACCGCCGGGCGCGGCGATAAGGGTCAGAAGTCCCGCAGCGGCATCGCGCTGCAGGGCTTCGAAGGCGGTCAGATGCCTCTTTACCGGCGCCTGCCGAAGCGCGGATTCACGCCCCCGCGAACGCGGACGTACCAGGTGCTGAACCTGGATAAGCTACAGACCGCGATCGACAACGGGCGGCTGGACGCGAGCCAGCCGATCACCGAGGCACACCTGTTGGAAGCCGGGGTCGTGCGCCGGCGCCGCGACGGTATCAGGTTGCTGGGCCGGGGCGAGCTCAAGGCCAAGCTCGAGATTCATGTGACCGGCGCCAGCAAAAGCGCCGTCGAGGCCGTCGAGAAGGCGGGAGGCAGCGTGACCGTGGCGGCGGCGGCCAAGGAGGAGGGCGCATCCTCATAGCTGTCCGGGGCGCCTCCCGGGATATGTTATGATAGCGGAGTAACGAATGGCATCCACCGCCGAACAGCTCGTATCCAGCCTCAACCTGGGCGCCTTCGCCAAGGCGACGGAGCTCAAGAAGCGTATCTGGTTCACGCTGGGCGCGCTGGTGGTGTATCGACTCGGCACCTTCATCCCGATCCCTGGCATCGACCCGATCATCATCCAGGACATTTTCAGCCAGCAGGCGGGCGGCATCCTCGACATGTTCGATGCCTTCGCCGGCGGCGCGCTGAGCCGCATGAGCATCTTCGCGCTCAACGTCATTCCCTACATCTCCGCGGCGATCATCATGCAGCTCATGACGGCCGTCTCGCCCAAGCTGGAAGCCCTGAAGAAGGAAGGCGAGAGCGGTCGCAAGAAGATCAATCAGTACACCCGCTACCTCACGGTTGGCCTGGCGGCGGTGCAGGCCTACGGCCTCGCCGTCGGACTCGAAAGCCTGGCGACCTCACAGGGCGCGGCGGTTGCGAGCCCCGGTGTGTTCTTCCGGGCGAGCACCGTGATCACCATCGTCGGCGGAACGATGTTCCTCATGTGGCTTGGCGAGCAGATCACCGCGCGCGGCGTCGGCAACGGCATCTCCCTGATCATTTTCTCCGGGATCGTCGCCAACCTGCCCGTGGCCGCGGCCTCGACGCTGGAGCTGGGACGCACCGGGGGGCTCTCGGTGATATTCATCCTGTTCCTCGCGGCGATGATCGTCGGCGTGATCGTCTTCATCGTGTTCATGGAGAGGGCGCAACGCCGGATCATCATTCAGTATCCGAAGCGCCAGGTGGGAACGCGGATGTTCGGTGGCGAATCGAGCCACCTGCCGCTGAAGCTCAACACCTCGGGGGTCATTCCAATCATCTTCGCCACATCGCTGCTGCTGACACCGGCGACCATCGCCGGCTTCTCCGGGACAGGCGGCGGCGTGCTCAACATCGTGAGCGCCTATCTCGGCCGCGGTCAGCCGCTGTTCATGCTGGTGTTCGGCGCGATGGTGGTGTTCTTCGCGTTCTTCTACACCGCCATCGTCTTCAATCCGCAGGATACGGCGGACAACCTGAAGAAGCATGGCGGCTTCATTCCGGGAATACGGCCCGGCAAGAACACGGCCGAGTACCTGGACTACGTGCTCACCAGGCTGACGACCGTCGGCGCGGCCTATCTCGCGCTGGTCGCGCTGCTGCCGGAGCTGCTCATCTCGCGTTTCAGCGTGCCTTTCTTCTTCGGCGGCACCAGTCTGCTCATCGTGGTGTCGGTGACCATGGACACGGTCGCACAGATACAGAGTCATCTCTTGGCGCATCAGTACGAAGGACTGATCAAGAAGGCGCGGCTCAAGGGACGCCGAGGATGAACGTGCTGTTGTTGGGGCCGCCGGGCGCGGGCAAAGGCACACAGGCCCAGCGCCTCGAACGCAAGTTCGGCATGGTGCAGCTGTCGACGGGCGAGATGCTGCGCGAGGCCGTCGCGTCGGGCAGCGAGCTGGGAGGGCAGGCCAAGGCTGTCATGGACGCGGGCGAGCTGATGCCGGATGACATCATGGTTCGGATCATCTCCGAACGCATGGAGGAACCGGACTGCGTCGACGGGTTCACCCTGGACGGCTTTCCGCGCACGCTGGCACAAGCGGAAGCGTTGGATCGCATGCTCGAGCAGAAAGGTCTCAGGCTGAGCGCGGTGATCAAGTTCGACGTCGACGAAGCGGCGCTGGTCGAGCGTATTTCCGGCCGATATACCTGCGCTCGCTGCGGGACGGGCTATCATGACCGGTTCGACCAGCCCAGGCGTGCCGGTGTCTGCAATATCTGCGGCTCGACCGAGTTCGAGCGCCGATCCGACGACAAGGCCGAGCTGGTTCAGGCACGCCTGGACACATACCGGGAACAGACGGAACCGCTACTTGCCTACTACCAAAAGGCCGGAGTGCTGAAGTCGGTGGACGGCATGGCGAATATCGACGAGGTGACGAGGCAGATCGAAGCGCAACTGGATGGTGGCTGACTTATTGACGGCAAGGGACTGTTCCCTATAATCCGCGCGGGCCGATCCATCCGGAAATCAGTCGCTTCTGCCGCACCGCTACAGAGGAGCTTAGGGCGTGGCGCGTATCGCTGGTGTCAACATACCGACCCAGAAACGGGTCCAGATCGCTTTGACTTACATCCACGGCATTGGCGCGGCGAAGGCGAGGGAAATCTGCGAAAAGTGCGGCATTGCCGCGGGCCGGCGCGTGCACGAGCTGACCGAGGACGAGGTCATCCGCATCCGAGAGGTCATCGACGGCGACTATCGGGTCGAAGGCGACCTGCGTCGCGAGGTGGCCATGAACATCAAGCGCTTGATGGATCTCGGCTGCTACCGCGGGCTCAGACATCGCAAGGGCCTGCCGGTTCGCGGTCAGCGAACCCACACGAACGCACGCAGCCGGAAGGGTCGGGCGCGGCCGATCGCGGCCAAGAAGAAGGCTTGACGCTGTAGAAGCTAGCAGACGGGAAAGAAAGCATGGCGAAGGCCACCGGAGGTCGCATCCGCCGCCGGGAGCGTAAGAATATTACGTCCGGGATTGCGCACGTGAACGCGACCTTCAACAATACGATGATCACCATAAGCGACGCCCAGGGCAATACGATCGCCTGGTCGACAGCCGGCAGCCAGGGTTTTCGCGGATCTCGAAAGTCGACCCCCTATGCCGCCCAGATGGCGGCCGAAGCCGCTGGCCGCAAGGCCCAGGAGCACGGCATGAGGACCCTGCAGGTCCAGGTGAAGGGGCCGGGCTCGGGCCGCGAGTCGGCGCTCAGGGCGCTACAGGCCATTGGCTTCGAGATCACTCAGATCAAGGACGTGACACCCATACCCCACAACGGCTGTCGCCCGCCAAAAAGGCGGCGGGTCTAAGACGACG